>JACCSI010000477.1 GCA_013813075.1 Acidobacteriota bacterium
TCGAAGGGACCGTCATCGGCTCCTGCCACGCACGCCATCGCCACCAGGAATTTCGGCAGTTCCTGAATGTGCTCGATGCCGACACGCCGCCTGATGTCGAGGTGCACGCGATCGTCGACAACTATGCGACCCACAAACATCCGGCGATTCAGCGGTGGCTGACGCGCCATCCGCGGTTCCATCTCCATTTCATTCCGACGAGCGCGTCGTGGTTGAACCTCGTTGAGGTCTGGTTCGCCCATCTCACGAAGGCGCAGATCCGCCGCGGCGACTTCCTGGGTGTCCGCGATCTGACCGATGCGATCCAGGCGTACATCCATAACTACAATCAACAGGCTGGCCCCTTCATCTGGACCGCTCCCGCGGAGCGAATCCTGGCAAAAGTCATGAAGTGCCGAGCCATTTCTGAGTCACTGCACTAGGAACCTGCGTACGTCGCAAACGACATCGGCGTTTCCCAGACGGTGACCTTGACGACTGGAAGGCCTTGTGCCTGAGCGTGATCGAAGATCAGACGCGCGATGCACTCCACAGTCGGGTTGCTGTTGACGATGAAAATCGGCTCGCCCAGCTGCTGCAACGGCTTCACCAGTGGGTCGTCATGACGCAGGATCATCTTGTGATCCAGTTCGCGATCGATCCAGCCCTTGACGATGCGCTTGATGTCGCTGAAGTCGCAGACCATGTTGCGGGTATCGAGGGAGTCGGTGCGGACTTCGACTTCCGCCGTGGCATTGTGGCCGTGGGGATGCTTGCAGATGCCGTCGTAATCGAGGAGCCGGTGGCCGTAACAGAACTCGATTTTTTTTGTAACTGAATACATAGCCGTCCTGGAGATTATCTTATCGCTGTGAGCGATGCCATTTGCCTTCTATCCGGCGGGCTCGATAGCGCCGTGCTTGCCGCCCACGAGGCGCAGTACCGGGTCGTCCATCCGCTCTATGTCCGCGTCGGACTGGTGTGGGAAGACGCCGAGCAACGAATGCTGCATCACTTGCTGGCCTCACCGTCGTTTGCCGGCCGCCTGACGCGACTGGCGACGCTCGACTTCGACATTCGCGACGTCTATCCGCCGACGCATTGGGCGTTGGGCGGCACGCCGCCGTCGTATGACACGCCCGATGAGGACGTCTACCTTGCGGGACGCAATCTCGTGCTGCTGACGAAGGCCGGCATGATTGCCGCGGCGCGCAGGGTTCCCCGCATCGTTCTCGGATCCCTTCGCAACAACCCATTTCCAGACGCGACACCAGAATTTTTCGAAAGCATGGCGCGAACCTTGTCACTGGGGTTGAATTACCGGATCGAGATCGACGCGCCCTTCGCCGCGATGCGCAAGGATGAAGTAATCCGCACTGGTCATACGCTTGGGGTCCCGTTCGAATTCACGTTGTCCTGCGTCAACCCGGCCGACGGCGTGCGCCCTCGCCATTGTGGCGTGTGCAGCAAATGCCGCGAGCGGCGCGACGCCTTCGTCGCGGCTGCCTTGCCTGACCCGACGGCCTACGTCCATGCGAGTCCCCGGTGACACGGCAGGCTCTCCGGCACCTCGCGGGGACAGCGCTGGTCGCCGGCGCCGTCGGCTGTCTGCTAGCGCCGCAACCCGGTGAATCACCAGCCGAGGTTTCGGGAGTCGTGGTGGGAGGGGCGGTGGTGCAACCGCCGTTTGTCGTGTTTCGAGCGCTGGCCCCGCCCCCCGCGTTCGGGCGCATTGCGGTGCTGACGGTCCATTCCGGCACGACCGCACGATATCTGACATCGCTGGCCTGCGCGCGCGTGCACTATGCGCGAGGAGCCGGCCTCTGCCTCGTCCAGGAGCCGGTGAATGACGTGGCCGAATACGTGGCCTACACCTTCGATCGGACGTTTACGCGGCGTCGCCGCATTTCGCTCCGCGGGGTGCCGACGCGCGCCCGTGTCTCACCCGACGGCCGTCGAGCCTCGGTGACGACATACGCCGAGGAACACTCGGCAGAAGGGGAGCGTCTGGCCACCAAGTCGATCGTGATCGAGATCGCAAGCGGGCAAACGGTCGCGGATTTGGGCGAGTTTCGGATCGTCAACGACGGCCACCTCGCGATCAACGGCCCGACTGATGTGTCGAGTGTCGCCTTCGAACCGGACGGCGATCGCTTTTTCGCGACGCTGTCCACAGCGACTGCACAATACCTCGTTGCTGGATCCGTCGACGAGCGCCGCCTGACAATTATCCGCACCGGCGCGGCCAACGAGGCGTTGTCCCCTGACGGTAGGCACCTGATCGTCAAACGCCTGAACGCGGTCCTCGGCTTCTGGCAAGTTGGGGTCATCGACCTTCGGACATGGGTCGAACGCGACCTGAATCAGGGCTCGCGCAGCATCGACGATCAGGTCGAGTGGCTGGACAACCGCCACGTGATCTATCACGACGTCACAGACGACACCACCGGGATCTGGATGCTTGCGATTGACGGCGTCGGGGCGCCGCGCGTGTTCGAGCGTGACGCGTTCTCCGCGACCACGCAACGCTGAGTACAATGAGAGTGAGGTTCCTATGAAGTCTTACGTCGTCACTGGTGTTCTGGCACTCCTCCTTGGCGCCGCCGTCATTTCCGCACAGCGGCCCGCGCCGACGATGGAGGTGTACAAGTCGCCCACCTGCGGGTGCTGCTCGAAGTGGGTGGAGCATGTGCGCGCCGGCGGGATTACCGTGAACGTCACCGACCTTTCCGACGGCGAGCTCGACGCGCTGAAACAGAAGCACGGCATTCCGGGCACTGCGCAATCGTGTCACACCGGCGTTGTCGGGGGGTACGTCGTGGAGGGTCACGTGCCGGTCAGCGACGTGCTGCGGATGCTGAAAGAGCGCCCGGCTGTCGCAGGCATTGCCGTCGGCGGCATGCCGCTGGGGTCACCCGGCATGGAAGTTCCTGGCCGAAAGCCGCACATGTACAACGTCGTCACCTTTGATAAGCAGGGGGCGCTCAAGGTCTATTCGACGCAAAACAAACAGTAATCGGCTGATACCCGCCAGTGCGGGGAGGGCGGCGATTTAACGAGTGAAATCGAAGCCATCCCCAACCCACTCGTCGTGCAGGTCGCGGACGCGGTCCCTCATCTCACTTCGACCAGCAACTTCGATGCGGCGCGCATGCCAATCGTAATCCGCTGATCGGTCTTGCCCTTCAGGCTGACGCTATCAGACACCTCATCGCGGGCCTCGACTTCGATGGATTGACCAGGCTTCAAGTCGTGTTTCTCGAGAAAGCGGAGAAACGCCGCGTCCTGATCGGTGACGCGCATGACGGTCACCGGCGTGTGCAGGGGGCAGGTCAGCAGGCTATCGAGAGCGCGCCACACGACTTCGCCTTCTCGGCTTGGGATCGGGTCGCCGTGGGGATCGACCTCCGGATGGCCAAGCACCTCATCTATACGCTCGATGAGCCTCTCGGATACCACGTGTTCCAGCTGCTCGGCGTCATCATGAACCTCGTCCCAGCGCATGCCGAGCACCTGGACGAGAAACAGTTCGATCAGTCGGTGGCGTCGCAAGACCAGCGCGGCGAGTCGGGAGCCCGCGCCTGAGAGACGCACGCCGTTGTACGGCTCGTACTCGACCAGCCCGGATTCGGCCAGCGCCTTGACCATGGTGGTCGCCGTTCCCGGCGCGACCCCGAGCGACAACGCCAGTTGGCCCATCGGCAGAAGGCGTTGGGCACCGGTCAGCTGCGATTGCCCAAGGAAAATCGCCTTCAAGTAGTTTTCAACAGTGCTCGACGGCAGCATCGGACGTCCCGATCCTACTGCAACTGTTGACCTTCTACTGGCCATGCATTAGAATTTTGAGTAGTCAAAATCACCGCCCGCGCGAGTCCGGATTTAAAGCATTACCTTATGGATTGGAAATTGTCGAGGCGGTCGTGGCTTCACGCCGCCGGGTTTGGGTCGTTACTTTCTGGCGTGGCCGTGTGGGGCCGGGCCGTGACCGGCCAGAATTTAGAGGTCCCTCACGAAGGGCATGCCAGCCATCACGGGCACGTACTCGGCACGGTCGGCCGCGTCGCCCCGACAGCATGCAGCCCTCTCACTTACCTGCGCAGTTGGAATTTCAGTCATCTGCCGCCGCTTGAACGCGCCAAGTTTTATCGGGAGACCGCCCGTGCAGACGGCACGACCTTGCGGGAGTACGAAATCTACGCGGTCGACCGCGAGATCGAAATCGCTCCCGGCGTGTCCTTTCCGGCATGGACCTACAACGGGCAGGTGCCAGGTCCGACGATTCGCGCCACTGAAGGCGATCGGCTGCGGGTGCGGTTTCTCAATCAGGGTTCGCATCCGCACACCATTCATTTCCATGGTTGGCACCCGCCTGAAATGGATGGCTCCCTTCCCGAGCATGAAGTGCTGCCCGGCGAATCGTTCACCTACGAATTCGACGCCGAGCCTGCGGGGCTGCATCTATATCACTGTCATTCCGTGCCGCTGAAGCGTCATATCCACAAGGGCCTCTACGGTACGTTCATCGTCGATCCGCGTGGTGGCCGCCCGCCCGCAGACGAAATGGTCATGATGATGAACGGCTTCGACACCAATTTCGATAATGACAATGAGGTCTACGCCGTCAACACGGTCGCCAATGCGTACATGGTCGAACCGATCAAGGTGACGGTTGGCCGTCCGGTGCGAATCTACCTGGTGAATATCACCGAGTTCGATTTGATCAACAGCTTCCACTTGCACGGGATGTTTTTCGACGCCTACCGCCCCGGCACGCGCACCGAACCGAGCGACCACACCGACACCATAACGTTGTGTCAAGGAGAGCGCGCGATCCTCGAAACGACTTTCCGCTATACCGGTGACTTCATGTTCCACGCGCACCAGAGTGAGTTTGCGGAACTTGGATGGATGGGCCTGTTTCGGGCGGAGGCGCCCCGCGATGAAACTTAAGCTGCTGGCACTGCTGCCGCTGGTGCTGCTGGCGGGGCTTCTGATGGTCATCGTCCGGCTTGGACCGGCAGAGTTGATCCAGGGCAGCAGCGTGCCACCGGTTGAGAAGCTCGCGATCACCAGTCTCGAGCTTGCGCCGGGACAGATCGCCCTCTCGGTCCTCAATGACGGACCCGACGCGGTCACGATTGCGCAGGTGGTGGTCGACGATGCGTTCTGGACGTTCCACGCCGAGCCAACCGCGACGCTCGAACACCTCCGCCGTACGCGCATCACCATTCCGTATCCGTGGGTGCACGGCGAGACCCACGTCGTGCGGTTGATGACATCGACCGGCCTGACTTTCGAGCGTGTCATCGCCGTGGCGGTCGAGACACCGAAACCCACCTTGCGCTTCCTCGGTGTGTTCGCATTGATCGGTCTCTACGTCGGCGTCATTCCGGTCGCCCTGGGGCTGCTCTGGTACCCACTGATGAGAAGCATCGGTCGGTCGGGCATGCAGTTTCTGCTGGCGCTCACCGTCGGGTTGCTGGTCTATCTGCTGGTGGACTCGGCGCACGATGGATTACAGGCGGCCGGTCAGGTCCCCGGCTCCCTGCAGGGCCCCGCCCTGTTTGTGTTCGGAGCGATTGCGGCGTATCTCACGCTCGATATGATTGGCGCAGCGCTCGCCAAGCGCCGTCAGCGCGAACGTGCCGCGGCGGGTATACCGAGCGGCTGGCTGCTGGCACTGTTGATTGCCATTGGCATCGGGCTGCACAACTTCGGCGAGGGACTCGCAATAGGGTCCGCATTCGCCCTTGGCGAGCTGGGGCTTGGCACATTGTTGATTGTGGGATTCACCTTACACAACACGACCGAGGGGCTGGCGATTATCGCACCGCTGGCGAAGGGTGGCGACCTGGCCGAGCGCGTCAGCCTGGGCCGACTGGTTCAGCTTGGTCTCATCGGCGGCGTCCCGACGATTGCCGGTGCGTGGCTCGGTGCGTTCGTGCAGTCGCCCATCATCAGTGTGTTCTTCCTCGCGCTTGGCGTCGGCGCCATTGCACAGGTGACGCGGCAGATCCTGATGCAGAGCGCGGGCGAGGGTGGTATCACCGCCTATCTTCGGGAAGCGCACGTGGTCGGTGGTCTTGCCGCAGGCGTGCTCGTTATGTACGTGACCGGACTGATCGTCGGGTAGCGCGTGACCCCCCTTCGTCACGGACTGCTGGCGTTGGTATTTTCTGCGGCCGTCTCATTGTCGTGTTCGTCGCCGTCGGTGCCACGCGATGTGACGTTGGTGGCGCGGGGCATGACCTTCACGCTGGCCGGCGACGCCAAGCTACTCAACCCGGTCATCGCCGTTCGCGCGGGTGAGCGCATCCGGTTGGTGTTGAAGAACGAAGCGCCGGGCCTGTTGCATGACATCGAGATTGCCGCATGGGACGTGCAGGTGAACCAGATTGGTGCTGGTGAAACGGCTGACGTGACCTTTGTCGTACCCAACCAACCAGGCCGCTATGAATATCGCTGCCGACCCCACGCCGAGATGATGAGCGGCTTTATCGAAGTCACGCCGTAGTGTCGCACCTGGAGGCCGCGTTTCAATCCCCTGAACACAAACGGCGACACGTGCGCAAGCTGTTCGCCACCATCGCCGACCGGTATGACTTCATCACGGTGGCGCTCTCGTTTGGCCGCGATCGGGCGTGGAAACGGCGGCTGGCCCGCGAGGCCCAGTTACACCACGGCGACCGCGTGATCGACCTCGCCTGTGGCACGGGCGACATTGCGTTTGCCGCGGCGCTCTATGGCGCCGAGGTGGTCGGCTTGGATGTGACGCTGCGCATGATTGAGCTGGCACGTGCAAAAGAGCGGTTGGCGCGCACACGAGGCTTGTGGCCCATCCCGCGCTTCACCGTCGGCGACATGATGGCGCTGCCCTTCGCCGACGCCAGCGCCGACGTCATCACCACTGGCTATGGGTTGCGTAACGTCCCAACTCTCGAGGACGCAGTCGACGAGATCGTGCGCGTGCTGAAACCTGGCGGCCGATTGCTGTCGCTCGACTTCAATCGTCCTCGCCAGGCCGTGGTGCGCACGGCATATCTCGGCTACCTGACCGTCGTCGGTGCCACGCTCGGATGGGTGCTCCATCGCGATCCCGATACCTACCGCTACATTCCGGAATCAGTACGGCGTTACCCAGGCGCTCACGGTGTCGCCGAATTGCTACAGGCGCGCGGTTTCGACGATGTGCGCGTGATCCCGATCTTCGGCGGATTCATGACGCTTCACGTCGCGCGTCGCCGCGCCTGAAACGCTAACGTAAGCGCCGTCCCGAGCCAAATACAGCTGGATACGGGGGCTGGTGTGTAAACGTGTGCACGGGCGAGAGCTGTCATGGCCTTGGTTGAATCGTTACGAACGGCAATTGTTCGCGCGGACGGCGACGCGGATCGCGAGGCGCTGCTGCTCGCGCTCAATGGCCAGAAGACGACGCGTCAGTCGTCGAACGGCTCGCGTAGAGAGCCGAGCGCTCCTCCGCTGGTCGAATGCGGATCGCGTGACATCGCGAGCGGCGAGCTGCGTGCGACACCGTCTATCCCAACCACGGGCGTATTTCGTCGAACAAACGCTCGATGAGATCGTCCTCGGTGATCTTGTCGATAGCGGCGCGTTCCTTCACGGCACGTTCCGTCCGTATCATGCGGCTGCCCCGGTTTCGGGTGGAGATCAACAACGCCTGCGGCGGGTCCTGCGACTCGTCCAGTTCGAGCTGAATGACATCGTCGCGACTGCGATCGGCGACCAGCCGGACAGCCCCTGACGGGGTCTGCACCTCGAAGAGGATGCCCTCGGCTCGCAGCACGGTCGCCATCTGGCGAAACGCCGGCGTGGCGATGTCGTCGAGAAACGCCTGGTAGGCACGTGACGCGGCAGTGCTCCGCTCGCGCCGTTCCGCCGCACTCCGCCGTGCCTGGTCGATCTC
>JACCSI010000491.1 GCA_013813075.1 Acidobacteriota bacterium
ATCTCGGTCCGTGTCCTTCGTGTCGTGCGTACCGCGGGGGCCGTCGTGGCCCCCGCGGGTGTCAATGACTGGCTACTTGAGGATCTTGGTGACGACGCCGGCGCCGACGGTGCGGCCGCCTTCGCGAATCGCGAAGCGCGCGCCCTTTTCGAGCGCCGTGGGCGAAATCAACACCGCGGTGATCTGCGTGTTGTCGCCCGGCATGATCATCTCGACGCCTTCGCCGAGGTTGAGCGAGCCGGTGACATCCGTCGTCCGGATGTAGAACTGCGGACGGTAGCCGTTGAAAAACGGCGTGTGACGGCCGCCCTCTTCCTTCGACAGCACGTACACTTCGGCCTTGAACTTGGTGTGCGGAAGAATCGAGCCCGGCTTGGCCAGCACCTGCCCGCGCTCGACGTCCGACTTTTCCACACCGCGCAGCAGCACGCCGATGTTGTCGCCGGCCTCGCCCGAATCGAGCAGCTTGCGAAACATCTCGACGCCGGTGACGATTTTCTTTACCGTCGGCTTGAAGCCGACAATCTCGATTTCTTCGCCAACCTTCACCCGGCCACGCTCGACACGCCCGGTGACGACCGTGCCGCGTCCGGAAATCGAAAACACGTCTTCGATCGGCATCATGAAGGGCTTGTCCACGTCGCGCTCCGGCAGCGGGATGTAGCTATCCAGCGCCTCCATCAGTTTGGTGATGCCCTCGACGCCTTCCGCCTCACCCTCGATCGCCTTGAGCGCAGACACGCGGATCACCGGGACATCGTCGCCAGGATAGCCATAGCTCTTGAGGAGCTCGCGGACTTCGAGCTCGACCAGGTCGACCAATTCGGTGTCGTCCACGGCGTCAACCTTGTTCAGCGCGACGACCAGGTACGGCACATTGACCTGACGGGCCAGCAGCACGTGCTCGCGCGTCTGCGGCATCGGGCCGTCGATGCAGCTGACCACGAGAATGGCGCCATCCATCTGGGGCGCACCGGTGATCATGTTCTTGATGTAGTCGGCATGACCCGGACAGTCGACGTGCGCATAGTGGCGATTCGCCGTCGAATACTCGACGTGGCTCGACGCAATCGTCAAGATCTTTGTTTCGTCACGGCGACCCTGCGACTCTGACGCCTTCGCGACCTGGTCGTAAGGAATGTACTTTGCCCACCCCTTGTCGGACGCGACCTTCGTCAGCGCCGCGGTCAGCGTGGTCTTGCCGTGGTCAATGTGGCCAATGGTTCCGACGTTGACATGTGGTTTGGACCGGTCAAATTTCTCTTTCGCCATGACTCTCTTCTCGAAGATGACGGTGCGGCCCCGTGCCGGCGTCTGTAAGTCGTTCTCGTCGTTACTCGGTCCGCCTCGCGCTGCGCGCTTCGGCAGACAACCCCGTCGCACTACTTCGCCTGGCCTGCCGTCTGTCGCGCGTTCTTCACCAAACGCCACCATCGCTCGCGGGCGATTCCACTGGAGTCCTTCGCCGGCATCCGAGCGAAGGGTGGAGCCGATGACCAGGATTGAACTGGTGACCTCGTCCTTACCAAGGACGCGCTCTGCCAACTGAGCTACATCGGCCTAACGCACCTCGCCGGCATCCGGTGCTGGCTTCTGCCGACACGTCGGCCCGGTCCACGGCGCACCAACCGCGACTCGCAGCTGGCTCCAGATGCGAGCGAAGGTTGGAGCGGGAGACGGGGATCGAACCCGCGACCAACAGCTTGGAAGGCTGTGACTCTACCACTGAGTTACTCCCGCAGCCGTCCCCGAACATTCGTTCCGAACCTCGACAATCATTGGTGGGCAGGGGAGGATTCGAACCTCCGTAGCCCTGAGGCGGCAGATTTACAGTCTGCTGCGATTGACCGCTCCGCCACCTGCCCATCACGGCGGGGTTCCAGCCCACGCCTTCCGCAGCGACGCGACACCGCTGCCGACGCCGCCTCCGCCACGCTCGTTGTTGAGGATTGCCCCTGTGTATGTGCCCGTAGTCCCTGTCGGCCCGCTTGGCGAACGATGGAGCTGGCGAAGGGATTTGAACCCCCGACCAGCTGATTACAAATCAGCTGCTCTACCGGACTGAGCTACGCCAGCCAGACAAAACGGGAATGATAGCACGTCCCATGCCACTCAGGCAACTGCGTGAGCAGGGATTAACGGGCCCGCATTGCTCCTTCTCCGGGGTGATCACGGCTTCAAGGCCTCCCCCGGCTTCGGCGCTGTCGCACGGCCTCGAACAAGACGATGGCCGCGGCAGCCGAAACATTAAGACTACTCACGCGGCCGGCCATGGGAATGGCGGCCACGAAATCGCACCGCTCGCGGACTAAGCGACGAAGGCCATGCCCCTCAGCGCCTACAACCACCGCGGTCGGTACCGTCAGATCCAATTCATAGTATGGCTTTTCACTGTGCGCGTCCAGCCCCACGCTCCACACCCCGAGATCCTTCAGATTCTCGAGCGCCCTGGCGATGTTGACGACGTCCGCGACAGCGACATGATGGACCGCGCCCGCCGACGCCTTCGCCGCCGCGCCGTCAAGCGGCGCCGCCCGCCGTGTCTGACGAACGACGCCACTCGCTCCGGCCGCGTCCACCGTCCTGAGGATGGCGCCGACGTTGTGCGGGTCCTCGACGCCGTCCAACACGACGATTAACGGCGTGCCCCGATCACCGTGAATGAGATCGGCGAGCGTCGAATCCGGCCTCGCCGTGATGTCCGCCACGATCCCCTGGTGAACGCCGCCACGCGCATCGCGCTCCAGGGCGTCGCGGTGCACGTGCACCACCGTCACGCCACCCGCAGCCGCTTCATCGAGCACCCGGCGCAAACGCTCGTCGTCCCGGCCCGCGACACGAATCTGTCGCACGCGTCCGGCGCGGATTGCTTCGGCGACGGCGTTGATTCCGTAAATC
>JACCSI010000493.1 GCA_013813075.1 Acidobacteriota bacterium
ACCATCAACACACCACACGGCGACAACCACGGCATGTGGATCAACCCCGACAACCCGGACATCTTCCTGCAGATCAACGATGGCGGCGCGAACGTCACGTTGAATGGCGGCAAGAGCTGGTCGTCGATCTTGAATCAGCCGCACGCCGAGTACTACATGGTCGCTGTTGACGAGCAGTATCCCTACCGGCTTTACGTCCCGCAGCAGGACAATACGACGTTAATCGTCCCGAGCGTGCCACCGGTGTCGTGGGGCCTCGACCACCCGGCGCAGTTTTGGACGCAGGCGTCCGGGTGCGAAACCGGCGGTATCTGGCCGCGCAAAGACGGCCAGGTGGTGTGGGGCGCCTGCAAGGGCGAAGTTGGCCGCTACAACCTGGCGACCGGGCAGGAAAAGCACTATTGGATCTATCCGCAGAACCGCTACGGGCACGATCCCGACGAAATCAAGTATCGCTTCCCTCGTCAGACCGTGGTCTACCTCTCGCCGCACGACGACAAGATCGTGTATCAGGCGTCGCACGTGCTGCACCGTTCAATCGACGAAGGCGTCACCTGGGAAACCATCAGTCCCGATCTGACGGCGCGCGAGCCGCAATATCAAGTGCTCCCCGGCAATCCGATCACGCGCGACATCACGGGCGAAGAAGTCTACTCGTCGATTTACGCGATGGTGGAATCACGCCTCGAAAAAGGCGTCATCTGGGTCGGCTCGAACGATGGGCCCGTGCACGTGTCTCGCGACAACGGCAAGACCTGGAAAAACGTGACGCCGAAGGGCCTTGGTCCGGGCGGCCGCGTGCAGAACATCGAAGACTCGCCGCACAAAAAAGGCACGGCGTATGTGGCAATTTACCGCTATCTCCGCGAGCATGATCTCAAGCCGTATATCTACAAGACCGAAAACTACGGCAGTAGTTGGACGTTGCTGACGGACGGCCAGAACGGTATCCCCATGGATCATCCGACGCGCGTGGTCCGCGAAGATCCCGCTCGGGAAGGCCTTCTTTACGCGGGCACGGAGTTCAGTGCGTTCGTGTCATTCAACGCCGGCCGCAACTGGCAGACGCTGGCGCAGAACCTGCCCGCAACGCCCGTCACCGACATCCGCGTGCACCGCAATGACCTGGTCATCTCGACGATGGGCCGGTCACTGTGGATTATGGATAACGTCACCCCGCTGCAGCAAATTGCGGCGCTGGTGACGGGCGCGCGTCCGACCAATGTGCAGGCGAATGACGTCGCCGGTGTCGCTGCCGTCACGGTCGGTGGCCCGGCCGTGACGGAGGGCGTCAGCTTCAGCCCCGCCGTTGACGAGGCCGTCGCGTCGAGCCCGGCTGCACAACAAATGGCGGGCGGGCGCGCGGCGATGCCAACCGTGCATCTGTTCCAGCCCCGCGAGACCATTCGATATCGTCACTCCGCCAACCCCGGTGGCGACGGCGGGCCGGAATATCCTGCACCGGGTGTGCACGTGGATTTGTGGTTTCAGGAGGCGCCGCCTGCTGATACCACCCTCGAGGTGCTCGACGCGAAAGGTCAGGTCGTGCGCACCTTCAGCGTCGCACGCGCGCCAGAAGCCGCCGGCCGTCAGGAAATGCGCGGTCCACTTCGAGGCGGTGGTGGACCGTCAACCATTCGAGCGGAGGCCGGCATGCAGCGCTTCACGTGGGACATGCGCCACCCCGGTGCGTGGACCGCGGCGGCGCCCGGTGGCGGCACCGGTGGCCCGCTCGTGGCGCCGGGCAAATACACCGTCAGACTGACGGCGGGAGGCACGGCGCAGACACGTTCGTTTGCTCTTACGGTTGATCCGCGCGTCCCACTCGACGGCGTCAGCCCTGCCGATCTGGAGGAGCAGGTGTCCTTTCAACTGAAGGTGCGCGACGCCATCAGCGACGCTCGTCGGCTCCAGCAAGCGCTTGAAGACGCCATGAAGAAGGCGGGCGTGCCATCGGTTGGACCGGCCATGCCAGGGACCCGCCCGATGGAAACCAAGTTCGTGCACCCGCTGCACGGACTGTGGACACGGCGCGGCGATCAAGGCGGGATTTACCCGCAGCCGATGCTAATTAGCCAATTGAACAACGTCAACCGCATGATTGGGCAGGCCGACCAGAAAATTGGCAAGGACGCGGTCGATCGCTTCAACGACCTGCTGAAGGAGCTGCAGACACTGCAGTCGGAATTCAAACAGGTGGGCGGGCCGACGTTTTGATATTCGCTTGACTGCCGCGCATTTCACGATTGAACCACGGACCGTCTCAACAGAGGCGTTGCCACCGAGTCGCCCCAACCGATCGCTTCTTCGGCTTGCAGCCCGGCGAGCGAACTGGTCGTTGACACGGAGTTCGCGTGGCGGCGCAGTCCTGCGCGCTGCTCGATCGACCTCGTGCGGCCCGGGTGACCTGCGCTGATATGATCGGCAGCGAAAGACTCGCAGAGATGGCCATTCGAAACAAGATCGTCGATAACATCCTCGGCACCATCGGTCACACGCCGATGGTCCGCCTCAACCGCATCACCAAGGGAATCGTCGCCGCCGACGTCTACGTGAAGATCGAGACCACCAATCCGGGCAATTCCATCAAGGACCGGATGGCTCTCAAGATGATCGAGGATGCCGAGCGCAGCGGGAGGTTGCGACCAGGTGGGACGATAATCGAGGGCACCTCAGGCAACACCGGCATGGGGCTGGCGATCGCGGCGGTCGTCAAGGGCTACCAGTGCATCTTCACCACGACCGACAAGCAGTCGAAGGAAAAGGTCGATGCCTTAAAGGCATTTGGGGCGGAGGTCATCGTCTGCCCGACCAACGTCGAACCCGAGGATCCACGCTCGTACTATTCAGTGTCGTCACGACTGGAGCGCGACACCCCGAATTCGTGGAAGGCCAACCAGTACGACAATCTGTCGAACAGCCAGGCGCACTACGAGCAGACGGGCCCCGAAATCTGGGAACAAACCGACGGGCGCATCGACCACCTCGTGGCGGGGGTCGGAACCGGTGGCACGATTTGCGGCGCGGCGAAATACCTGAAGGAGAAAAAGCCCTCGGTCAAGGCGTGGGGCATCGACACCTACGGGTCGGTGTTCAAGAAGTATCAAGAGACCGGGATGTTCGACAAGAACGAGATTTATCCGTACATCACCGAGGGCATTGGCGAGGACTTCCTGCCCAAAAACGTCGATTTCTCGTTGATTGACGGCTTCGAAAAGGTCACCGACAAGGACGCGGCCATCATGACCCGCCGCATTCCACGCGAAGAGGGCATCTTTGCCGGCAACTCCGCGGGCGCGGCGATGGCCGGCCTGCTGCAGCTGGCGGACAAGTTCAAGGCGGGCGAAAGCGTGGTCGTCGTCTTTCACGACCACGGCACGCGGTATCTCGGCAAGATGTTCAACGACGACTGGATGCGCGAGAAAGGCTTCCTTGCACCGGGCGGTCTCACCGCCAGGGATCTGGTCGCGACCAAAAAAGTCGCGCCGCTCATAACGATCGACTGCCACGAAACCGTCGCGGAAGCGGCGCACATCATGACGCAGCACGGCTTCTCGCAAGTGCCGGTCACCTCCGGCGGGCGTATTGTCGGCGCGATCAACGAAGCGCGCCTCTATCAGGAAATCGTGAAACACCCGGAAGTCA
>JACCSI010000506.1 GCA_013813075.1 Acidobacteriota bacterium
CGTCGAACCTGCGACGTCGGCGGCCGCCACGCTTGGCGTGTGGGCCACAACATCGCGCCCACGTGTTTCGATCCGCCAGAACAATAACGGTGTTCCGGATCGGTCCGGGAATTTCCGTCAAGTGCAGCGGATGGGCAACCCTCTCATCAACGAGCTCATTATCGGCGTTGGCTCGAAAGATCGGTGGAGCATGGACGCGCCGGCCAACGAAGCGCAATTCTCGGGATTTTTTGCTGACCCCACGCTGCCTCGCGTGTTGAACGCGCTCACTGGCGGCGTGCTCGCGATCCCGGCGCCGCCACGTTTCGATCTGCGGCCCCTGGTCCAGTACGTCCCTCCCATCGCGGCTCCCGGAACCGCTCCCGGCCCGGTCGCCGACCTGCTGCGGCTGAACACGGGTGTGGCTCCCACGCCTCTTGCCTCAGCCAGCCGGTTAGGTGTTCTCGGTGGGGACAACGCTGGCCACCCGAACGGGCGACGCGTGTTTGACGATGCAGTCGATATCGCACTGCGGGTGGTGGCCGGAGGTGTTCTGGCGGCACCGTTCCCAGGGTTCAACGCAAACGTGAATGGCCGTTTAGGGGACGGCGTCAACGTGAATGACACGGCATACCAGCCAAGCTTTCCTTACGTTGGTTTGTCGCCAAGTGGTCGCGACCGCCGTCACATCGATCCGACGGAGCCAGGTTGCACCGCTGGTACGGGGGCTCCGTGCCCACCGGAATGAGCAGGCACATGAACATCAGGAGGACGCCCGCTCCGGGCGTCCCTCTGCATCGCCGATTCACAAACGCGGTGACTCGGTCTCTCGTGCTAGCGCTCGCGTACGTAACGCTTGTAGACGGAGTGGGTATTCAGGCGCAGCAAACGCCGCAGCCGTCTCCGCTGGAGGCCTTAGCGGCCGAGCGCGTCTCCTCAAACGGATCGCCCGCGGAGCGAGGAATCGCCAGCGCGCGAAAGGCCGTCGGGACCGACCCCACGCGCGCAGACGGGTGGAACGAACTGGCGCTGGCGCTGGCGCGTCGCGCGCGTGAAACAGCGGATCATGCCTACTACGACGAGGCGTGGAAGGCCACTGAACAGTCGCTGCAACTCGAACCTGGCAACCTCGAGGCCATCAGGATGCAGGTGTGGATTCTGCTCGGGCAGCATGAGTTCGCGCGTGCGGTCGCAGCCGGCGAGCAACTTAACTCCAAGATGCCTGACGACGTGCTGGTCTACGGGTTTCTTGTTGATGGTTACGTCGCGCTCGGACGTTATGCTGACGCCGAGAAAGCGGCGCAGTGGATGTTGGACCTGCGGCCGGGCAACGTGCCTGGGTTGACGCGGGCGGCCCACCTCCGAGAGTTGTTTGGTAACCACGAAGGAGCGGTCGAGTTCATGGACACTGCGTTCCGGCGCACGGCGACCTCAGAGGTCGAGGATCGCGCGTGGATCATGACGCAAATTGCTCACCTGTCTCTGCTCACTTGTCGTACGGATGCAGCGGAGCGACTTCTGAACGAAGCCCTGGCCTTGTTCCCCAACTACCATTACGCCGTGGCGCAGCTCGCGGAAGTCCGCGTGCAGCAGGGCAGACTCGCCGATGCGGTCTCGTTGCGGCAACGTCACTATCAGACAGCGCCGCATCCCGAGAATCACTTCGAGCTCGGCGTTACTCTCCACCGTGCCGGGCGCGCGGATGAGGCGACAGCGGCGTGGCAGCAATTCGAGACTGCCGCCCGACGCGAGATGGACGGCTGGGACAACGCGAACATCGAGTTGATCTACTACTACGCGGATTATGCGAATCGGCCGGCCGAGGCGTTAGCCATCGCCCGTAAGGAATCAGCGCGGCGGCAGGACGTGCGCACGCTCGAGGCCCTCGCGTGGGCGCTCCACAAGAACGGCCAGTCGCGCGAAGCGCTGGTGGAGATTAAGAAAGCCCTGGGCGTCGGGATCAAACAGCCGATCACTTTTTACCACGCAGGTGCGATCGCGGCAGCGGCTGGTGCGCCGACCGACGCTCGCGGCTACCTCGGTGAGTCGCTGTCCACATGCAAGACCTCGGTGATGGCGGAATCGGCGCGCGACCTGTTGCGCAGCGTGCCAGACAAGCCATGAACTCGATAACGCAAGCACGT
>JACCSI010000509.1 GCA_013813075.1 Acidobacteriota bacterium
GCGTGCTTCTTCGAGTGGCCGCCCGTCAGGGGCGAATACGTGGGGGTGACGCCGAATCAGTTTCTCGACAATGGACTGGATCGCGTCGCCAATTGAAAAGTGGCCGTCCTCCTCGGCGATTTGCGCGAGAAACACGGCTTCGAAAAGAAAATCTCCGAGCTCCTCACGCAGCGACGCCACATCGCCGCGGTCGAGCGCGTCCAGCAACTCGTACGTCTCTTCCAGCACGAATGGTCGTAGCGACCGTAGCGTCTGCTCGCGGTCCCATGCGCAGCCGTGCGGGCTGCGTAGCGTGCGCATGACATCGAGAAGTCGCTCGAACCGCGTGCCTGCAGACTCTGCCATGCCGGTGGTGCCTCGCGCGCTATGGTACCATTCGGCTTTTGGAGGGTCTCACCGTGAGTGAGCAAGTCGATCGTCCGCAGGTCAGCTTCATTGCATTCCTCTTCTCGCTGGCCAGCAACGCCGCCGTCCATTTCGGCGACCTGCCCGACCCGATGAACAATGAAACTCGAGAGCCCGATCTCGAGGCTGCCGCACAGCTCATTGAAATCATCGCCATGCTCGAGGAGAAGACGCGGGGCAACCTCACGGCTGAGGAGCGCCAGTTGCTCGATCAGGTGTTGTTCGAGCTCCGCATGCGTTTCGTGGACGCCACCAAGAGCCAGGGCGAGCGCCCGAGCAAGAGCACGATCATCCTGCCTTGAACGCGCGCGTCACGTTTCTTGGCACTGGCACGTCGCACGGCATCCCGATGATCGGCTGTCCGTGTGCCACCTGCCATTCCACCGACCCGCGCGACCGGCGCCTGCGGCCGTCAATCTATCTCGACGTGGCCAATGGTCCCAAGGTGCTGATCGACGCAGGGACCGACCTGCGACAGCAGGCGCTTACCCATGGCGTGTCGCGGGTCGACGCGATCCTGTTGACGCACAGTCATGCCGACCACATCATGGGGCTGGACGACGTCCGGCGTTTCAACATCATGCAAGGCGGTGCGATTCCCGCGTATGCCGATGCGCGCACGTCGCAGGATGTGCGCCGCACGTTCGAATACATCTTCGTCCCGCCCACGCAGCAGGGTGGCGGCGTCCCGCAGATTCATCTCACCACGATTGAGAACGCATTCGCCATCGACGGCCTCCAGGTGGTTCCGGTGCCCGTGGTTCATGGGCAGCGGCCGGTGCTGGGGTTCCGCTTTGGGTCGTTTGCATACCTGACCGACTGCAATCACATCCCGGACCAATCGTGGCCGCTGATCGAAAAACTCGACGTGTTGGTGCTCGATGCCTTGCGGCATCGCGCGCATCCGACGCATTACAGCGTGGCACAAGCCCTGGACGTGGCGGCGCGCGTCAAACCACGCCGAACCTTGCTGACGCACATGTGCCACGACCTGCCGCATCAGGCGACCAACGATGGGCTCCCCAGCGGCGTCGAGCTTGCGTATGACGGCTTGGTGATCGATGTCGAGGTGGCGTTCAACGCTGCGGCGTCCTAGCCATCCCGGCACGTCGGGACCCCAACGCACCCTGCTATCATCGTCACCTCGAATGGAAGTCGCGCGGTTTCCTGATGATTCTCGTCCACCCCGGTGGCGCCAGCCTGTGCTGGCGCTGGGAAATTTCGACGGACTGCACCGCGGACATATCAAGATCATCGAGCGCGTCCGTCGTGTGGCCGCGGAACGCAGCGGCACTTCGCTCGTGCTCACCTTCGATCCGCATCCGCCGCGAATTGTCCGTCCCGACAAAGCGCCGCTCCTGTTGATGACGCTCGAGCAGAAGATCGAGGCGCTCGCGAAGGCGGGCATCCAGGGCGTCGCGGTCGTTCGGTTTACGCTGGAACTGTCACGCTGGGAGCCGGAAACGTTCGTCAAGACCGTGCTCGTCGACTGGCTGCGTGTCGCCGAGGTCTGGGTCGGCGCCGACTTCCTGTTTGGGCGCGACCGCTCGGGCAACTTTTCGCTGCTGCGCACGCTCGGTCTCCAGTATGGCTTTCGCGCCGAGAAGATCGATTCCGTCCGCTACAAAGACTTCGTGGTCTCGAGCACGCGCATCCGACGGTTGGTGGCCGAAGGCCGGGTCGACGAGGCCGGCGCGCTACTCGGTCATCACTTTTTCATCGATGGCACGGTCGTCAAGGGCGCCGGACGCGGCCGCGAGTTGGGGGTGCCGACGGCCAACATTCAGACGCCGAACGAGCTGACCCCGCCGCATGGCGTCTACGCCACGACCATCACCATCGATGGTGTGGTGTATCCAAGTGTGACTAACGTAGGTTTACGTCCGACGTTCGACGATGTGCCCCGGACCACGATTGAGGCACACGCGCTGGGCGTTGACCGCGACCTGTATGGCCAGACGGTTCGCCTGGGGTTTGTCCAGCGATTGCGAGACGAACGCCGGTTTCCGGACGTGGACGCCCTCAAAGCCCAAATCGAGGCAGATGTGCGTCGGGCCAAGCGATTGTTCGATAGACTCTCGGTGTAGCACTCGGCACCCGGTGGCCGACAGGTTCCGTACTGCATGACTCCAACTGCGTTCGAGTTCACGATGACATTGCCCGGCGATGCGCGCCTGATCGGCGCGATTCGCCAACTCGCCGCGCACGCCGCTGATTACGCGCGACTTACAACCGATGCCTGTGACAGGCTGGCCTCCGAAGTTGAACGGGCGGCCGCAGTGGCGATTTCTTCCACACAGGTGTCGGACGCAGCCATCGAGGTTCGGTTCTCCGGCGACCATTCGGCCGTCAACGTGGTAATTTCGTGCGACGCCCCCACGACGGCGCCACACTCGACGTCGGACAACGGAGTATCCGTCAATTGGACGGCTGATGGCTCGCGTCACACCTGCCACATTCGGCAGGGTATCCCTGCATAGCGTCCGATGCGCCTGTTCAACACACTGACTCGACAACTAGAGGAGTTTGCGCCATCGCGCGATAACACCGTCCGCATGTATACGTGCGGGTTGACGGTGTATGCACGCGGCCACATCGGCAACTTCCGCACGTTCGTGTGCATGGACGTGCTGCGCCGCGCGTTGAAGTATGTCGGCGGCTGGCACATGCACCACGTGGTCAACTTCACCGACGTCGACGACAAAACCATCGCCGGCGCGCAACAGGAAGGCGTGTCGCTGCGCGAGTACACCGATCGCTATATTGCCGCCTTTCACGAGGACGCCGCGATCCTGGGTCTGGAGCCTGTCGAAGACATGCCGCGGGCGACCGATCCTGCCAACCTCGAGGCCATGGGCAACATGATCAAGGCCCTGGACGAGCGCGGCCACACCTATGTCAGCGAAGGATCGGTCTACTTCAAGATTTCGACGATGCCCGATTACGGCAAACTGGCGCGGCTCCATCACGAAGGGATGCAGGCGGGGGCGCGGGTGGATGCGGACGAGTACGCCAAAGATGATGCGCGCGATTTCGTGCTGTGGAAGGCCACCAAGCCTGGAGAGCCGACGTGGGATGTCGGCGTCGGCCCCGGTCGGCCCGGTTGGCACATCGAGTGCTCGGCGATGGCATTGCGCCTGCTCGGCGAGGCGCCAATAGACATCCACGCCGGAGGCGTCGATCTCATCTTTCCGCATCACGAAAACGAGATCGCGCAGAGCGAGTGCGCGACCGGGCGGCAGTTCTCGCGCTTCTGGGTGCACGCCGAACATCTCCTGGTCGACGATAAGAAGATGTCGAAATCGCTCGGCAACGTCTACTCGCCGAAGGACATTGTTGACCACGGCCATCGGGTATCGGCACTGCGGTACCTGCTGCTGTCGTCGCACTACCGCAAGCAGCTCAACTTCACCTGGAGCGGGCTGGCGCAGGCGGAGGAGTCGTTGACGCGGCTCACCGACTTTCTTGCCCGTCTGCAGAGCTTGCCGCCAGGGGAGGCGCATCCTGCAGTGGTCGAACGTGTCGATGCAGCGCGTCAGGCGTTCGACTCGGCGCTGGGCGACGACCTGAATACGGCCGCGGGCCTCGCGGCGATGTTCGATCTGGTGCGCGTCATCAACGGCGCCATCGACGCCCGCGATGTGAGCAGCACGGACGCGACGGCGATCACCGACCTGTTCACACATTTCGATAGCGTCCTGGGGGTCATCTCGCTGCGCCGCGCCGAGGACGAGACACCTCCCGTGCCGGTGGAAGAGATCGAGCAGCTGGTCGAAGCGCGCAAAGACGCACGTCGGCGGCGCGACTTCGGCGAAGCCGATCGCATCCGCAAGGATCTTGAAGCGCGCGGCATACTCCTCGAAGACGGCCCACAAGGCACGCGCTGGAAGCGGGCGTAAGGCGGGCATGGGCTGTGGCCCCGCCGAGTATCATCATCTGATGGATGCCCCGCAGCTCAAGACCGCATTACCCGGCCCGCGCGCAAAGGCCCTGATTGAGCGCGACAGCGCCGTCGTCTCTCCTTCGTATACCCGCTCTTATCCGTTCGTGATGGCCCGCGGCATTGGCGCCGCGGTGGAAGATGTCGACGGCAACGTGTTCCTTGACTGTGCCGCCGGCATCGCGGTCAATTCCACGGGGCATTCTCATCCCGACGTCGTGGCCGCGATCATCGACCAGGCCCAGAAGTTCCTGCACATGTCTGGGACCGATTTTTACTACGAGCCGCAGGTCCGGCTGGCGGAGGAAATGAACGGGTTGGCGCCCTTTCAAGGACCGAAGCGGTCGTTTTTCTCCAACTCCGGCACCGAAGCGAACGAAGCGGCGATCAAACTGGCGCGGTATCACACCAAGCGATACGGCATCATCGCGTTCCTCGGGAGCTTTCATGGCCGCTCGCTCGGGGCGCTGTCGTTGACGTCGAGCAAGGCCATTCAGCGTCGCGGCTTTGGTCCGCCGCTCAGTGGCGTCTATCACGCGCCTTTTCCTAATCCGTATCGGCGGCCGAAGGGGCAGAGCGAGGACGCGTGTGCAGCCGCCGCGCTGGACTTCATCGAAGAGCAGATTCTCGTGCACCTGGTGTCGCCTGACGAAGTCGCGGCAGTGGTCGTTGAAGCCATCCAGGGCGAGGGCGGCTACATTGTCCCGCCCGCGGCGTTTCATCAGCGGCTGCGTGACCTCACGGCGAAGCACGGCATCATGCTGGTCGTCGACGAAGTGCAGTCAGGCATGGGTCGCACCGGCCGGATGTTCGGCATCGAGCACTTCGGCGTCGAACCCGACGTCGTCACCGTGGCGAAAGGGATTGCGTCGGGCCTGCCGCTCGGCGTGACCACCTCTCGCGCGGAGTTCATGGCGTGGCCGCCGGGAGCGCATGCCAGCACGTTTGGCGGCAACCCGGTCTCGTGTGCCGCGGCGCTGGCGACGATCAAGCTGCTGCGTGAGTCGTTGATCGCCAACGCCGCTGCGGTGGGCGACCACCTGATGGACACGCTCCGCGCGTTGCAGGACAAGCACCGGTTGATAGGCGACGTGCGCGGCAAGGGCCTGATGATTGGCATCGAGCTGGTGAAGGACCGCGACACAAAAGAGCGCGCGACGAGAGAGCGCGATCGGCTCGTTGACGAGTGCTTTGCACGTGGTCTGCTGGTGCTGGGGGCGGGCCGCAACACCCTGCGCCTGTCGCCGCCGCTGGTGTTGACCAAACAGGAGGCGGACACGGCGGTGCGCATTATCGACGAAAGCCTGTCGGCCATGGCGTGAAAGTTGCCTTGAGCGCGTGCATGACAGAGGCGCGCCAGCAGCTTGGGTGGTTCGGCGAGGAGCTCGCGTGCGCGGAGCTCGAAAAACGCGGATATGTCGTCATGACGCGGCGTTACCGCACGAAATGGGGCGAACTGGACATCGTCGCACGGCATGGTGAGTACTACGCGTTTATCGAAGTGAAGGCGCGTGGAGGTGGCGGCTTTGGCGATCCCGAAGAGGCTGTCACCTTGCAGAAACAGCAGCGCGTCGTCTGGATGGCGACTCACTACCTGGTGCGGCACGGCCTGCAAGACGTGGCGTGCCGTTTTGACGTCGTTGGGATCAATACGGAAACGCATCCGCCGCGCGTGACGATCATTGAAGACGCATTTCGCCCCGGCTGGTGATTGCCGCGCGGAACCGTGTGTCCTCGCTCGGGCAGCCTTTGCGAGCCACCCCGTGATCCGGACCCGGTGAGGGTGCGGGACACGCCGTCAGGGGAGGTGTGTCTTGACCCCGTGACCGTAGATCGGAAATGTCCATGAACCTCGTGGCGGACCCTGTGTGCTGAGTGTGACGAGATGTCCGAATTGAGACGCGACCCGATTACCGGGCGCACGGTAATTATCGCGCCCGAGCGGCTTCGTCCGATGGCACTGCCGCTTGAGACGCTCCGCGGCGGCTCGTGTCCGTTTTGTGAGGGGCGCGAGGCGATTGCCGGCCGCGAGATCCTCGCCTGGCGGACGCCCGATCATCCCCATAACGGCGGTGGATGGCGTGTGCGTGTCGTCCCGAATCGTGAGCCCGCGCTGCGGGTGGAAAGCCACTATGCCGAACCGGCCGACGCCTTGTTTCAAAGACTTGGTGGCCTGGGCGCGCACGAAGTGATCATCGAATCGCCCGACCATGGAGCCAACTGGTCGACGATGACCGCCTACGATTTGCGCGTGGTGCTCTGGGCCTGGCGAGAGCGGATTCGGGATCTGCGCCGCGATGTGCGTCTCAAGAGTTTCCTCATCGTCAAGAACGTCGGCGCCGCCGCGGGGGCGACGCTCGACCACGCCCACTCGCAGCTCGTCGCCCTCCCGTTCGTGCCGCAGCATCTCGAGGACGAGAGGGCCGGCGCGCGTGCGCGTCACGACGACACCGGCAGTTGTGCGTTCTGCGCCGTCGTCGACGAGGAGGTGCGTGGCGGGTCGCGCCTGGTCTCGACCGACGACAACACGATCGCGTTCACGCCGTTCGCCTCGCGCGTCCCGTTTGAGACGTGGGTGATGTCGCGCAGACACGGCGCCGCGTTCGATGAAGAAACCGACGAAGGGCTCAGTGCGGTCGCCGAGCGGCTGTCGGACACGTTGCGCCGTCTCTATGTCGCGCTCGCGGCGCCGCCGCATACGGTGCTGCTGCACACGGCGCCGGTGGGGGAGGCCGATCGGTCGTCGTATCACTGGCATCTCGAAATCATTCCGCGGCTGAGTGCGGAATCTGGGCTGGCGTGGGACGGCGGGATTCATGTCAACCCGGTCGCACCGGAGGACGCTGCGCGGCACCTGAGGGACTCGCGCCGCCCGTGACGACTCGCGCTCCCCTCATGGACTCGCGCCGCTCCAGCAGTCGTGCCCGGGGGAGGCGCGATCGGTCGGGGGGAGGGCCCAGCGCCTCATCGGTCCTCGCCTCACGCAGCGCAATACTCAATAATCCGGGCGGTCAGGGGGTTGCCCGGTGCTGAGCCGGTTTGCTACACTGGGTGACTGCAAACGCGGGCGGGAATAACTCAGTGGTAGAGTGCGACCTTGCCAAGGTCGAAGTCGCGGGTTCGAATCCCGTTTCCCGCTCCATCTATCGCTCTCGGCTGCAACCCGGCGGCCGCGTACGAATAGCATCCCAATACGGCCGCACGGGAGATCACCAAGCAATCAGCGGCGCCGTCGCCAAGTGGTAAGGCAGAGGTCTGCAAAACCTCCATCCCCGGTTCAAATCCGGGCGGCGCCTCCAGTTTTCCTAACGTTTTACGCGCTTTCGCTTCTCCTTGTTGGCGAAAGTGTCCCCGACTGTCCCTTTTCTGTCCCAGTCAGCCCGCGCAGC
>JACCSI010000571.1 GCA_013813075.1 Acidobacteriota bacterium
CAGATCGACACACCCATGCGCGCCAGCTTGAGCATGTTGTCGAGGTGTATCTCACTAAGCGGCGCTTCTCGCACTGCCAGCACCAGTTTGCGTCGCTCTTTCAGGATGACGTCAGCCGCGCGATGAATGAGGTTGTCACCCACACCGTGCGCAATGGCGCCAAGCGTCCGCATGCTGCACGGCACGATGACCATGCCGATCGTCAGGAACGACCCGCTCGCGATGGCCGAACCGACGTCCCCAATGGCATAGCGCTCGGTTGCCAGGTCCTGCACCTGCTGCACTGAATATGACGTTTCATGCACCAACGTGCGGGCGCCCCATTGGCTCAACACCAGGTGGGTTTCCACACCCGCGCTCTTGAGCATTTCCAGCAGTCGAATGCCGAAGATGCTGCCGCTGGCTCCGGTGATGCCGACAATCAGCCGCAGTGGGGGTTTGGGCAGCTCCATCCGTTCAAGATAACCCACTCCACGGAAAGGACCCCTCTAGGCGAGCTCCTCGTATGATGTGACTCTAGATGACTTTCAAAGTTTGTATAGCATGTCCAAGAGTCGAGCCGGCGTTAACCGGCCGCAGCTTACCGGCCGAGTCCATGACGCCCGGCCCTGTTTCCGAAGAGGTCGTGCACAACATTGCCGCGTCGGTGATGCAGCAGAAGTAGCGGCTACTTGCCTCCGTACCACGACGGCAGCGCCATGTCACGCATCGTGCGCAAGCCGGGTTGGGCGCTGAGGATTTTCGGAATCGAGTTCACGGTAATCGACGCCGTCGCGACGTCACCGTGGACACCGCCGCTGATCTTCTGCTCGATTCGAGGCACGCCTTCGACGACCACGGAGTCGAAGCTCTCGGGTGCACCGAGGTACGCCTCCATGTGCAAGGTGATCAGGGCCTTGCCGTTCTTCCAGCCGATGCCGTCCTGCACGATGCCGCAGACATAACCGGCATCGACAGCGAGAAATTCGCTCTCGACGGTGCGGTCGGCAATCTTCGGCTTGATTTCGTCGGTCACCTTGTCGAGTTTCCAGCCAAACGCATCGGCGATCATCGTCACCGACTCGGCCAACCCGACGTGACGCACGGTCTGGTCGTCCACCTTCTTCTGGAACTGTTCCTTGGTCAGGCCGGACCCGATCTTCTGTTGAAACGGCAGACGCCGCACACGCGCGTCCTGCACCCGATCAATCCGCACGCTGTCAACACGCTCGCACACTCCGGTCAACGCAATCGGCAGTGCGTCCATCACGAACCCGGGATTGACGCCGGTGCCGAGCACCGCAACTTTGGCCCTTTTGGCCAGCGCGTCAATCTTCTTCGCAAGCGCTCGATTCTTGCCCACGGGATACGACAGCTCCTCGGTCGTGCTGACGATCGGCACCTTCGCTTTCAGCAGGATCTCGATCTGCGGCATCACTTGCTTCAGCGAGGAGCTGGTGCACAACACAGCGACGTCGGGTTTCGTGCGCTTCAACTCGCCGGCCGCGTCATTGGTCACGCGGACCCTGAGCTTGCGACCCACGCCCACGACATCGCCCAGGTCGCGCCCGATCTTGGCGGGATCGATGTCGACCGCACCAGCGATCGTGAATCCCTTGCGCGACACGATTTGACGAGCCACTGCAGCGCCGATCGGACCGAGCCCATAAAAAAACACGCTGATTGCCATGAAAGTCCTCGATGATGCGCCACCCCGCGTGGCGTCCCTGATGCCTGCACAAGAGGACGATTATACCCATCTCGACCAAACCTGTCGCAACGGCCGGTGTAACATCGGCGAGCGCAGGAATGAAGGGACATGGACCGGCAGCCAAGTCAAACCTCACCGGGCTGGGCGCTGCATGGGCCGTCATCGCGCTGATCGCCGGCGGCATGTCGCTGACCTCGGCGCATAGTCAGCAGAGGACCAACGCCAGCGCCGCGGCCCCGGCTCCGCCGATTGTCGCCTCGGGCACCGCCACGTCCCGTCAGCGCGACGCACCCCTTCCGGGTGCGCGGTCGGCCCGCAACGCCAATTACGACATCGACGTCCGTCTGGACCACCAGACGCGGACGCTCACGGGATCGGAGATCGTCCGCTGGCGCAACATCGGGCACGCGCCGGCCGACTCGCTGCGCCTGCACCTCTATTGGAACGGCTGGCGTAACACCGCATCGACCTGGATGCGCGAGAACGCGCTGCCCGGCGGGGGCGAAGGCGAGCGTCCGGCCGAGGACTTCTCTTACGTCGACGTCTCGGCAGTGGCGCTCGCGACCCCCGATGGTGCGCCCGGCCTGGACCTGATGCCCGGCTTCACTTTCGTGCAGCCCGACGATACCAACACCGACGACCGCACGTTGGCCAGCGTCGCGCTGCCGTCAGCCGTGGCGCCTGGTGACGAGGTCTCGCTGCGCGTGACGTGGAAGTCACGCGTGCCGCGGACGTTTGCGCGAACCGGAGCGATTGGCCAGTTCTACTTCATCGCCCATTGGTTCCCCAAGGTCGCGGTGTTCGAGGACGACCGGTGGAGTGCCCATCAATTTCACGCCAACACCGAATTTTTCTCTGACTATGGTCGCTACGACGTGCGCATGACGGTGCCTCAAGGGTGGGTCGTGGGCGCCACCGGCACGGAACAATCGCGGACCGATAACGTGGACGGCACCACCACGCATCGCTATGTGCAAGACGACGTGCACGATTTCACCTGGACGACGAGTCCGGACTACGTGGAGCGGCGGCAGACGTTCGATCATCCCGCATTGCCGGCGGTGCAAATGAGGCTGCTGATGCAGCCCGAACACGCCGGCCAGGAAGATCGCCATTTTGCCGCGACCGCCGCCGCGCTGCGCTATTACGGCGAGTGGTATGGCGCCTATCCGTACGGCCACGTCACGGTCATCGATCCCGCGTATCAAAGCGGCGCCGGCGGGATGGAGTATCCCACCCTCTTCACGGCCGGCACGCGCTGGCTGGCGCCCCGCCAGACGAATTCGCCCGAGGCGGTCACCGTGCACGAGGCCGGCCACCAGTTCTGGTATGGCATCGTCGGTAACAACGAGTTCGAGCATGCGTGGCTGGACGAAGGGCTGAACACGTTCTCCGAAGAGCGGGTGCAGTCGATCGAGTTTCAACCGAACTATCGTGTCGAGCGTTTCTTTGGTGGCTTCATTCCGTGGCAGTTTCCCGATCTCGCGCTCAATCGTGCGACTGATGGCAATGGACTCAACGGGTATCGGCTCACGGCTGAAACCGATGACCCATCGGCGCCGACGTTCCGGTACTGGCCTGGCAGCCACGCGCAGATTACCTACAGCAAGACCGCGTTATGGCTGCACACCCTCGAGCGTTATCTGGGGTGGGACACGCTGCGGCGCATCATGGCGACATTCTTTGAGCGCTGGAAGTTCCGACACCCGCGGCCGGAGGACTTTTTCGCAGTAGCCAACGAGGTGAGCGGCCAGGACCTAACCTGGTTTTTCGATCAGGTCTATCGCAGCTCGAATGTGTTTGATTACGGCGTCGAGCGTTTCACAAGCCACGCCGGTCCGTTCCGAGGGTTCGACGACGCCGCGCCAGAGCCGGCATTCAAGGAGACCACGAACGACACGGTCTATCGCACCATCGCGGTCGTGCGCCGCTACGGCGAGGCGGTCTTCCCGGTGGAGGTGATCACGACGTTTGCCAACGGCGACCAGGTCACCGAGCAATGGGATGGACGCGAGCGGTGGCGCGCCTACACGTACGACAGGGGCAGTCGCGCGCTGCGCGTAGAGGTCGATCCGCAGCGGACGATGCTCCTCGACGTCAACTTTACCAACAACTCGGCGACGCTCGAGCCGCAGGCAGACGAGGCCGCCGCCAAGTGGTCGATGAAATGGATGGTGTGGCTGCAGGACCTGCTGCTCACGTGGACCTTCTTCGTATGAGCGTTCTGGGCGCCTGGAACGACGGGTGGCGACGCGCCCTGCGAGCGCCATGGATCATCATCGGTCTCTGGGTGACCACGTTGCTGCTCGCCCTGCCGCCGGCGCTCGCGCTGCGCGGCATGCTGGCCGAGCATCTGGGTGCCAGCCTGGCCGCAGGCGCGGCGGTGAGGGGCGCCAACTTCGATTGGTGGAACGAGTTTCTGGCCCAGGCGGCCGGCATCGGACAGACCTTCGTCCCAGCCATTCTCGGCTTTGCTGCAGTGATGAAGAACCTGAGCACGGTGGCCGACGCGGGCGCCCTGCCGATGGCGATCGCGTCGGTGGTCGCTGCCTACATCGTGCTGTCGGTGTTTCTCCTGGGTGGGGTTCTCGATCGCCTGGCGCGCGACCACGCCATCGGCAGCCGCGGCTTCTTCGCGGCGAGCGGCGCGTTCTTCTTTCGATTCCTCCGCCTCGGCGCCATTGCCGCGTTTATTTACTGGTTGCTCTTCGCCAAACTGCACCCGTTGTTGCTGGACGATGCGTTCCGCTCGCTGACGGCCAACGTCGCCGTCGAGCGCACCGCGTTCGCGTATCGGGTCGCGTTGTACCTGGTGTTTGGCGTGGTGTTGCTGACCGTAAACGTCCTGTTTGACTACGCGAAGATTCGAATGGTCGTGGAAGATCGGCGGAGTGCGATTGGCGCCGTGGTAGCGGCGGGTCGCTTCATTCGCCGCCAGCCCGCTGCGGCGTTCGGGTTATATCTCCTCAACACCCTGGTGTTCCTCGCGGTGCTCGCCGCGTATTTTTTCACAGCACCCGGCGCTGAAGGGGGGCTGACCGCGTCAGTGGCGCTGCTGATTGGCCAGATCTATGTCGTACTGCGCGTCATTGTCCGCGTGACGTTTGCCGCATCGCAGATTGCGCTCTTCCAAGGACGGCTGGCGCACGCGGGGTACACGGCCGCGCCGTTGCCCCGCTGGCCCGACTCGCCGGCTGCTGACGCGATACTGCCGCGGTAAGACCGCCGCTGCGCTCACGGGGGGGTTCACGCCTGCAGTTTGCGCGCAGCGTCCAGCGCGGTCGCGCGCAGCAGCGGGTCCGCGTGGGTTGACCACTCCTCGAGTTGCGGCGCGAATTTCACGAGGCGAAACTCGCCTATTGCGTACGCCGCGCACGATTGCAGCCACGGATCGTGGCTGAGCATCATCACGGCGATGGCCTCGTCGCGATCGCCGAGTGATGCGCCGAGGAGCTGGTTGGCGAGATGCGCGCGCTGCTTGGCGGACACCCCACGGTCGAATAGCGGCACCAGCAGGGTGCGCAACTGCGGCGAGACCACGGCTTCGAGAAATTCCATCGCGTTGTCCTGCACGACGGGGTCATCGGCGGAGAGGCCCACGTACGCGCTGTGCATGTCGTGCTCGGGATACAAAATCTTCAGGAGACGGAACACGCGCTCCCCC
This sequence comes from Acidobacteriota bacterium, assembly GCA_013813075.1. GTDB lineage: Bacteria > Acidobacteriota > Vicinamibacteria > Vicinamibacterales > UBA2999 > JACCSI01. The sequence continues at coordinate 5,355 of JACCSI010000571.1, forward strand.
TCCTGTCGCATCGAGACGAGAAGGCCCTGCGCCACCGGGTCCTGCTCCTCGTTCAGCGACGCGCCGAGCGTGCCCAGGACCTGATAGGAGCGGTAGTGCGCCATGATCTCGGCGGCCAACACCGTCTCAATCAGGCGCCGGTCGATTCGACGCTCCGGATAGACCTGTCCCAGCTTGTTGAGCGCCGTGATGATTCGATGGCGCAGGACGGTGTCACTGTCCAGCACGCTCTCGAGCAGCACGTACTGCGCCGCGGGAGTGCCAATCGCCTGCAGCACTGCCGGAATTTCTCGGCGAACCGCTGCCGGCGTTTCCGAATCGACCAGGTAGTCGCGCAGGGTCCCCGAGATTGCATCGCCCATCCCCGCAAACACGGCCACCGCGACCTCAGTGAGCTCGGGCTGCGCCAACCGCTTCATCACACGGGGAATCAAGCTACGCTTCTTCAACTTGCCGACGGCGCGAATCGCCGCGCCGACGACCTCGGCATCGTCGTCGTCCAGCAGCCGGCGCAGGTCCTGGTCGAACAGGTCGGGCACCGCGGCCAGCAGCTGCCCGGCCTCGAGCCGGACCCGGCGTCCGGCCTCACCCCGCTCATTGACCATCGCCGACACGATCGCGCGTGCGGCATCGACGTTCTGGCCGCGGCCCGGCCGCGCCAGAAATGCGGCCATCGCCGCACGCAGCGAGAAATCGGGGAAATCGCCGAGCTGTTCGATGCGCTCCAGCGGATCAACGTGGGCGTGCTGCGTCAGATACAACAGCGCCTCGGTACGCACTTCCAGATGGGAGTCGTACAGCATCCGTTCGATCTCCGGCATCAACGACGGGTCCCCTTCACGGGCAAGGAGATGGATGGCCTGGGCCCGCACCGGGGCCGACTCGTGGCTGACGAGCGTCCGG
>JACCSI010000544.1 GCA_013813075.1 Acidobacteriota bacterium
TGCCGGGTAGCTTGAGTTACAGCCTGCATGATTTCGGGGCTCATCACCGCTGACGGTGTTGAAGGCCGCTGGGACTTGATCACCACCTCGACCGTCGTGTCGGCGATGACATTCTCCAGCGCATTCCGCACTTTCTCGGCAGCATCCGTCGGATAGAGCCGGCAGTTGACGTTTGCCTCGGCTAACTGTGGCAGTGCATTGGTCGCGTGCCCGCCCGAGAGCATCGTGGCAACGCACGTCGTTCGCAGCAGTGTGTTGTATTCGTCGTCAGCAGTCATCACGGCGAGCGCAGCCAAATCGCTCTGATCGTTTACGAACGCTCGCATCGCTCGCGCCATTTGCGGCGTTTCCACCAGCGCCGTCTGAGTGAAGAATGCGCGCGTCACATCGCTCAGTTGTACCGGAAACTGGTGGCGTCCAACCTTGGCGAGTGCATCGGCCAGAGCCGTGATCGCATTGTCCTTGCGTGGAACCGAAGAATGCCCGCCGCGGTTGGTTGCGCGAAGCGTGTAGTTCGTCGTTACCTTCTGCGCGAGCTCGATATTGTTCGCGATCGGCTTTCCGTTTCGCAGTGTGCCATCGCCGCCTTCATTGATCACGATCGCTGCGTCGATCAGAGTGCGATGCTGTTCCATCAACCAGCCAACCCCGTTGAACTGGCCGCTTTCCTCGTCGGATGTCAGAGCGATGATGATGTCACGATCCGGCACGTAACCCTCGGCCTTCATCCGAAAGACGTTCGCGACGAAGATCGACGCCATCGCCTTGTCGTCGGCGACACCGCGCCCGTAGTAATAGCCGTCACGCTCAGTGAAGGTGAACGGATCGAACTCCGGCGACCAATCGGCCTTGAGCGCTTCGACCACATCGAGATGCGCGAGCAGCAGGACCGGTTTTCGCCCCGCCGGATTCTTTCCGCGAAGCCGGACTACAAGATTGTGGCGTTCCGGGCGCGGGCCGCCGACGAAGATATCGGAATCGGGGATGCCCGCTGTCCGGAAATGCTTTGCCATTGCGACCGCACCGGCGGTGATGCTGCCGGTGGTAACGCTGGTGTTGACCTCGATCAGCTCCTCGTAAATGTCGCGCGCCACCTGCTGAGACGGTGTCAGCTTGCCTGGCGAGTAGATGGAGCTGAGTCTGACTTGTGAGTCCGCGGGCGATGCTGTGCATAACAACGCAGCGACAACCGTGTGAGCAGCAATGTTCAACGAAAATGTGCGAGGCATGTGTATGGGGAAAGACGTAGCCGAATGCCGCTATGTCGTTGGCATCGGAGTGTCGGTACTGAACTCCGCCACACGCTGCGCTGCTCGCGCGGCGATGCGCCGAAATTCGGCGCTGCCGCGCAGCGGCGCGAGAAAGGGACAGTGTTTTGAGATGAAATCGCTGGGATAGAAGCCGCGTTCGACTGCATCGTTCAGGAGTCGAAGTGCCGTCGCCTCGTCACCAGCGAGCGCATACGGCTCACTTAAGTGAAATGTGAGATGGGCGTCGAATGCCATCTCGCCGATCGTTCGAAGTACCGCGATGGCGTCGGTTGACCGTCCGTCCATCGCGTACACCAGCGCCGTCAGATGCGCCGTGTAAGGCATCTGCGGCACCTGCATCCGCATCCACTCCGCGTGCGCGCGCGCGGTATCGCGGTCACCGAGCAGTGCGTGCGTGTAACCCATGCACCAGCGCACAATGGGATTCTCGGGATCGAGCGTCGTGGCGTGTTCCATCGCGTCGAGCCGCTCGGCTGGCCGGCCGACGAACCAGAACACTGAGCCCAGCAACATGCCCGCCATCGGCGAGAGCGGGTCGAGTTCGCGGAAGCGGAGTGCGGTCGCGATCGCCGCCTCGCCCTGTCCGGCGGCTTGGAGTGCGATGCCGAGGAAGAACCTGGCATCGGTATCGCTCGCATCGCGCTCAAGCGCCTGGGTGAGTCCGCGCACGGCGCCCGGGAGATCCCCTCGCTCGTAGGCAATAAACCCGAGCAAGGCGTGGCCGTACGGAGCGTTCGGCGCCTCCTGCAACAACGCCCGCGACTCCTGCTCTGCCTGCGCAAGGTGGTGCGAATCAGTGCGCATCCCGGCACGCATCTGCATGATCTGCGTATAGGTGCGCAGCGCGCGCAGCGGCAGTGACGGCCCCTCGATCTCGTCGGCCCGGTCGAGCAGCGCAAGCACATTTGCGATGGGTGCGCCGTAGCGACGCACCAACTGCTGCGCCCTGAGATAGAGCTCGAACGCGCGCGCGTCACGGATTGGACGCTCGGCGAGTCGCGCGTCCTCGAGCGACGACAACGTAACCTGTAGCGC
>JACCSI010000550.1 GCA_013813075.1 Acidobacteriota bacterium
CATCGCACGCTGTCCTTAGGTCCGCACGCCGAGGTCTTTGCGCTGGACATGCGCAGCTTCAGAGGCGCCAACAGCGCCAATCGCCAGACGACGCTCGATGAGGCGTCGACCGTGCTTGGAAGTGGGCAGCTGGCGTGGTTGAAGGAGCGTTTGTCGGCGAGCCGCGCCACGTGGAAGGTCATCGGGAGTGATCTACCCATCGGCGTCATCGTCCGTGATGCGCCGGCGAACTTCGAAGCCATCGCCAACGCTGACCATGGCGCGGCAAGCGGCCGCGAATTGGAGATTGCTGCCTTGTTGCGGTTCATCAAGCGCCGCAACATCCGCAACGTCGTCTGGATTACTGGCGATATTCATTATTGCCAGGCGACGCAGTACACCCCATCGCGCGCGCGGTTCACTGACTTCGAGCCGTTTTGGGAGTTCGTCGCAGGACCATTGCATGCGGGAACGTTCGGGCCGAATGAAATGGACACGACCTTCGGACCAGACGTGAAGTTCGTCGGCGTTCCTGCCGGGATGAAACCGAACCGCGCCCCATGGGATGGGTTGCAGTTTTTCGGCACGCTCAAGATCGACAGCAAGACCAAGGCGCTGCGCGCCGCACTGCACGACCTGTCCGGCAAGACGCTCTACCGCACTGAGCTCGAGGCGCAGCGATGAACATTCATCTCGCGCTGCTCATCGTCTATTCGATCGGCATCGTCGGCTTCGGCCTGTGGACGGCGCGGTTCGTGCGGGGGAGCAGCGACTTCTTTGTGGCCGGCCGATCGTTGGGACCTGGGCTGATCTTGTCATCGATGCTCGCCGCGAACATCGGGGCCGGTTCGACGGTCGGCGTCGCGGGACTGGCCTATCGCGACGGGATCAGCGCGTGGTGGTGGGTCGGCTCGGCGGGCATCGGGTCGATGATCTTTGCTTTCACCGTGGCGCCGCGTCTGTGGCGGATCGCAACTGAACGAAATTTCTATACTACTGGCGACTACCTCGAATTCCGCTATGGGCCGAGCGTGCGCGGACTGATCTCGATCGTTGTGTGTGTCGGATCGCTGGCGTTGCTCGCCGGCCAGCTGATCGCCGGCGCGGCGATTCTCAATGTCATCACGGGGGCGCCACGTTGGGCCGGCGCCTTGATTGGGGCGGTGGTAATGACGGTCTACTTCGCGGCCGGCGGACTGTTGGGATCGGCGTGGGTCAACACGGTGCAGCTGGTGATCATGATGGTGGGGTTCCTGGTCGCCCTGCCATTTGTGATCAATAACGCCGGCGGCGTCGCCGGCCTGATCCAGCCGCCCGCGCCTGAGTGGTTCGGCGACTTCCTCTACTCCGGCGGGCCGGGCTCGGGATGGACGATGTTGTTCCTGTTTGCGCCGGCCTTCATCGTGTCGCCTGGTTTGATTCAGAAGTCTTATGGCGCGAAGTCGAAGCGCGCGCTGTCCACCGGCATTGCGCTCAACGCGTTGGTGTTGATGCTGTTTGCGTTCATCCCGACGCTGTTGGGCATGGCGGCTCGCGTGTCGAATCCCGGAATCACCGACCCGAACACGGTGCTGCCAACATTGCTTGCCACGGGGCTGCCAGTGTGGCTCGGCGCGCTCGCGTTATCGGCGGTGTTCTCTACCGAAGTCGACACGTGCGACGCCGTGTTGTTCATGCTGTCGACGACGATCTCGCAGGACATTTACAAGAAAGTGATCAATCCGGCTGCCACCGACGCGCAGTTGCTGCGGGTCGCGCGTGGTGCGGCAGTTGTCGGCGGTGCCGCTGGCGTGGTGATGTCAATCTACCTGGCCACGGTGATTGGCGCACTGACGATTTTTTATTCGATTCTCGTGGTCAGCTTGTTGGTGCCAATTCTGGGCGGGCTGTATTGGCAACGGGCGGGGACGAGCGCCGCAATGGCGTCCATCGTCAGTGGCTTGGTCACACTATTCGTGGTTCGGTTGTTCGTGACACCGGTCTATCGATGGGCAGACCCCGCGCTGAGCGGTCTGCTCATCGCGGCCGTCGTCTACGTCGTCGTCACACTTATGGGGAGGCCTTCTACGCATGTCCGATCTGTTCACGCTTAAGGGAAAAGTCGTCGCCGTGATTGGCGCCGGCTCTGGCATCGGTGAGGCCGTCGCGCGCGGCGCGGCGCAGCAGGATGCCGGTTACGTCGCCTGCCTCGACGTCAGCGAGACGGGTGCGCGCCAGGTCGCCGCGTCGATCACAAGTTCCGGCACCACGAGCGAATGCCAGACGGTCGATGTCAGCGACGAGCACGCGGTTGCGGTCGCATTCAATGCGATCGTCAAGGCGCATGGACGGCTCGACAGTGTGGTGTGCACACCGGCGATCAACGTGCGCAAGACGATTCTCAATTACACCGGCGACGAATTCGATCGCGTGGTCAAAGTCAACCTGCGCGGCAACTTCAACGTGCTGCAGGCGGCCGGTCGAATCATGACAGCGCAGAAGTCGGGCAGTATCGTGCTGTTTTCGTCGATTCGGTCGCTGGTCACCGAGCCCGGACAGTCGGTGTACTCGATGACCAAGGCGGGCATCGTGCAGCTCGTAAAAACCGCGGCAACCGAATGGGCGATGCAAGGCGTCCGCGTCAATGCCGTCGGTCCCGGCGTGGTGGAAACGCCGCTGACCGCGCCGATCAAAAACAATAAAGAGTGGTACGACGCCTACGCGAACAAGAATCCGATGCGTCGCTGGGCGCAACCGTCGGAGATGGTTGGCCCGACGTTGTTTTTATTGTCGGATGCGGCCAGTTACGTCACCGGCACTATCATCTTTGCCGACGGCGGTTGGCTGGCCAACGACGGGCGTTTCACGCCCCCGGGAATGTAGAAGTGCTAAGTGCTGAGTGCTGACTGTGAAGGTCCTTAGACATGGGGAACAGAAGTGTCCGAAGACATGGGTAACAGTTGATCGACCCGCAACCCTTGCCATTGCCGTTCCCTTTCGAACCAGCGCGCAAGCGGGGTCGTACCGAAGTGCAAGGTCCACCTGCCGTCATCGACTTCGTCGAAGGCGACGGTTTCGCCGGCGAGGTCCACGCTCAGAAACAGGGGTCGTGCGCGCCAAGACACCGTGCCCACGGCACTGACGCGTCGGGGTTCCCAATGGCCCGGATAGAGGACGGGCGGCAGCTGGCGGGGGAGCGTGCGTCTCGAGGGGCGATAGCGATCGGCGGGTACGGCATCGGCCAGCGCCTCATGCGGGCGCTCCTCGTTGTACTCGCACTCAAATCGATCGAAGCGACGTTGCCGCGCCGCCAGCGTCCCCGCCGGTGGGCGGGTCGTCTGCGCTTTGAGATCGCGATGAAACCGCTCGTGCGACCCATTCTGATCGGAACGGCCCAAGGCGATGCGTTCGACGCGGATCCCCAAGCGCAGCCACCACATCGCCAGTCGCGACACAAGCGCCCGGCCGGGTCCGGCAAAGGGTTTGCCGTTGTCGCTGCGAATGCAGGCCGGCAGCCCATATTGGGCGAAGG
>JACCSI010000568.1 GCA_013813075.1 Acidobacteriota bacterium
CGCCGGGAGAGCGCGAGCCAGGCGGCCGCGCCCGCCCCCGTGCCGGAAGCGGGCGCAATTGTCACGGCGACACACACGCCTGCCCCGCCGCCCTCGTCGTCAAGTGCAACTGCGCCAGCCAGCCGGCTCTCGCAGACGCTCTCTGCGCTGCGCCCCCCCGGCCGGCGGTGGATCGCGCCGACGGCAATTGTGGCGGTGGCCGCAGCGGTCGTTGTCGTCTTGCTCGTTTCGACCCGCGGCGCGCCGGCACTTGGCGCGCGCGATGTCGTCGTCCTCAGCGATTTTACGAATACGACGGCGGACGAAGTGTTCGATGCTGCCCTGAAGCAGGCGCTCGCGGTCAAGCTCGAAGAGTCGCCGTATTTGAGTATTTACAGCGACGGGAGGGTGCGTGAAGGGCTCCGGTTGATGGGACGCAATCCGGATGATCGGCTGACGGCGCCGCTCGCGCGCGACTTGTGCCAACGGCAGGGACTGAAGGCTGTCATCAACGGCGCGATCGCGCCCCTCGGTACGCGATACGTGGTGTCTCTTACCGCAGTCTCTTGCGAAGACGGGGACACAATTGCGCGCGCCCAGGGCGAGTCGGCCTCGAAAGAGGAGGTGTTGCGCACGCTTGGCGAGGCGGCGGTCGCGCTCAGGCAGCGCCTGGGCGAATCGCTGGTCTCGATCAGGGCATACGACGCGCCCATAGAGCAGGCGACGACGACTTCGCTGGAAGCGCTGCGCACGTTCGGCCTTGGGCAGGCGGCACGAAACCGTGCCGACGAGCGCGCTGCTGTTCCACTGCTCAAACGCGCCGTCGAGATCGACCCCAACTTTGCCATGGCGCATGCGCGGCTCGGCGCCGCGTATGCGAACTTGGGCCGTCGACAGGAAGCGCGGCCGGCAATTGAACGCGCCCACGAGCTGCGGGCTCGAGTGAGCGAAATCGAACGGTTTTACATCGATGCGAGGCACGCAGAACTGGTACTCAACGACGAGTTGAAGGCGGTCGAAGTCTACCAGGCGTGGCAGCAGCGCTACCCCAACGACTTCACCACCTACAACAACCTTGCTGGCTTGTTCTTGAGGCTGAGCCGCGATACGGAGGCGCTGGCGCAGGCACAGCAGGCAATGCGGATCAATCCAGATGTGGCATTCCCGTACGCCAACCTGTCCGAGGCGTTTATTCGTTTGAGACGGTATGACGAAGCGCGCCACGTCGTCGAAGACGCGCTCGCGCGCGGGTTCAAGTACCCAGACGATTTCATCCGGATTGGACAAGCGCAGGGCGACCGTGTGGTCATAGAGAAAGGCCTCAATCTGATGGGGGACGGCCGCAATGTGGCAGTCGCTCGCATGGCCGTTCAGGACCTGTACGCCGCCGGTAAGTTTCGTGAAGCAGGGCGCGCTCGAGAAGAGTTGATACGGATGCAACGCGCCGTCAATAGCGGCCCGCCGGACGAGGGGATGGGCGGAGCTCAAGAGGCAGCGATTGCGGGAAGTCCTGAAGCTGGGGTGCTGGTTGCGAAAGGGCTCGGCCTGCCGTCGCTGCCAGCCGGTCAACGGGCAGCGGCGTCCACAGTGCTGGCTATCCTGGGCGAGACCGCCGACGCGCGACGTCAGCTCGATTTGGCAATGGCCGCCGCCCCACCCGGTGCTCGCGACCCGGAGATGATCTGGAAACCGCGGACCGAAGCGCATCTGGCCCTGGCCGCGGGCAACGCCGAGCTTGCCCTGACACTGCAGCGCCCAATGCAGATCTACAAGGGTGCGCGCGCTCCGCTTCTGTACATCTCCGGCACCGCGAACCTGCGCGCCGGACGCGGCGCTGACGCGCTTGCGGACTGGAATCGAATGGCGCAGATCACCGGCTTCGGCTTCTGGCATGTCATCGCGACGCTTGGCACCGCACGAAGCGCCGCACTACTTGGTGATCTGCCTACCGCGCGACGTGGGTATCAGGACTTCTTGGTCGCCTGGAAGGACGCGGATCCCGATCTGCCGCTGCTCGCTCAGGCAAAAGCGGAATACGCGAAGATGGGCGCGCCATAAGGCCCGTTTGCCGAGGACACCGCGTCATCGGCACTGTCACCTGCTGGTTCGACCTTGCCG
>JACCSI010000580.1 GCA_013813075.1 Acidobacteriota bacterium
CCTTCGCAGGTGGCGCCGGTGTGACTGCAGGCATGAGATCGCTGATCTCACGCCCTACGGGCACGCCGGCAATCGTCAACACGTTGCGAGAACCATGATTCGCCTGCACGAGCGCGGCGACGGTGTACGTCGCGCCGTCGACTGTCGTTCGTCTCGACGAGGTGCCGGTGCCGCACTTGAACTGATGACACACCATCCCGGTGCCGCCGCCAACCGAGCCTTCCTGCACCGGCCCGGAGCGGCCGCCGTCGAGCGCGGCGAGTGCGTCCGCCACCTGCACGTGCTGGCCGGAAATATCGCTGATGATGCCGTCATAGGTCTCAGCGACAACCGGGTAGGCATACCAGAAGTCCCCGAGCGACGGCGCAAACGGATCGAAATAGCGGTTGCGTTTCATCCACGGCACCGCTGCATCCCGTACGACGCCGACGCTGGAGGTGTTGGTGATGAGAATCGGCGTCTCGAGAAACCCGGCCTCGGTAATCCACGTGGTGCCCGAGCACGGCTAGTGGAAGCCGCGACCGGGTGACGGTGAGAAACGGCGGGTGGTGCCGCTTCCGGGTCCACCTCGCCGGCGAGAGCCTCGACCCCCGCTGTCCCACGACCGACCAGCACTGTGGGCGGCGTGAGCGACACCGGGTTGAAGTGCGATAATCGGAACTTATGTCGACCAGCGTTGCCGCCCCCGCCTCCGATACTCGCGCTACCACTGTGCCCCTGTGGATTGGGGGGCAGGCCATCACATCCGAGAGCTCGCGCGAGGGCGAGGTCACCAATCCCAGCACCGGCGCGGTGATCCGCCGCGTGCCATTTGCCCAGGCGGCCGACATCGACGCCGCTGTCCGCGCCGCCAGCGCCGCCCTGCCCGAGTGGCGGGCGACACCGCCGCTGCGCCGCGCGCGCATCCTCAGCCGCTTCCGCGAGCTGATGGAGCAGCATCAGAAGGAGCTCGCCGCGCTCATCAGCGAAGAACACGGCAAGGTGTTTCTCGACGCGATGGGTGAAGTGCAGCGCGGCATCGAGGTGGTGGAGTTTGCCACCGGCGCCCCGCATCTGCTCAAAGGCGAGCATTCCGGCAGCGTCGGCCGCGACGTCGACGCGCATTCACGGTTGCAGCCGGTCGGCGTCTGCGCCGGCAACACGCCCTTCAACTTCCCCGCGATGGTGCCGATGTGGATGTTCCCGATGGCGCTGGCCTGCGGCAACACCTTCATCCTCAAGCCGTCGGAGAAGGACCCCTCGCCCAGCATTCGCATCGCGGAACTGCTCAAGGAAAGCGGCCTGCCCGACGGCGTCTTCAACGTCGTCCATGGTGACAAGGAAGCGGTGGACGCCATCCTGCATCACCCGGGGATTGCCGCGGTGTCGTTCGTCGGCTCGACGCCGATCGCCAAGTACATCTATGCGACCGCCGCGGCCAACGGCAAGCGGGTGCAGGCGCTGGGCGGGGCGAAGAACCACGCGGTGGTGATGCCCGACGCCGATCTCGACTTCACCGCCGACGCGCTCATCGGCGCCGCGTACGGTTCGGCGGGCGAACGCTGCATGGCGATCTCCGCCGTCGTCGCCGTCGGTGACGCCGCCGATCCACTGGTCGAGAAGATCGCGGAACGCGCGCGGCGGCTGAAGACCGGGCCGAGCCTGGCCGAGGGAATGGACATGGGCCCGCTCGTGACCGGCGCACACCGCGACAGGGTGAAGGGCTACGTCGATGCCGGCGTCTCGGAGGGTGCGACGCTGGTGGTCGACGGCCGGGCGCTGCAGGTGGCCGGACACGAACGCGGCTTCTTCCTTGGGCCCTCACTGTTCGATCAGGTGATGCCTGCGATGTCGATCTACCAGGACGAGATCTTCGGCCCCGTGCTCATTGTCTTGCGCGCGGCCTCGCTCGACGAAGCCATCGCGCTGGTCAACCGCAATCCTTACGGCAACGGCGTCGCCCTGTTCACCAATTCAGGTGGCGCGGCACGCAAGTTCGAGGACGAGATCGAGGTCGGCATGGTCGGCATCAACGTGCCGATTCCCGTGCCGATGGCCTTCTATTCTTTCGGCGGCTGGAAGCAGTCGCTGTTCGGCGACCTGCATGTGCACGGCATGGAAGGCGTCTACTTCTACACCCGCACCAAGGCGGTGACGACGCGCTGGGTCAAAGACGACGTGCAGACGTCGGCGTTCCACATGCCGACGCTGGGCGGGCGCTAGTCGGGACACGCCGCTGTCGTTCTCTACCGTCGTGCTGCCGCTCGCCGGCCGATGAGCTAGCCCGCTGTTCCGGGTCGCGGCCCAATCTTCTGCTGCCCAAGCTGCCGCCGCCGAAGGATGAGGACCTTGCCTTCAACGACCAGTTCGGCACGCTGTTCGCCGACACCGATCGCGTGGCGAAGCGGATTCGAGACGACATCGCGCCGCAGGTCGCCGCCGACGCGGCATACAGGAACGCCAAGGAGAACACGCCACACACGGCTCGATTGGCCCACGACCAGGCCCTCGGCCGCGTGATGCAGCACTTGCTAAAGGATGACACCCAGGTCTACAAACAGTTCGTCGAGAACGAGTCGTTCAAGCGATTCGTGGG
>JACCSI010000637.1 GCA_013813075.1 Acidobacteriota bacterium
GTATCGCGCTCGATGATCTGCTGGCGGCGGCGAGGATTCTGGCGGAGTCCTCACGGCTGATCACCTTCTGGACGATGGGGGTCAACCAGAGCCTTGCCGGCACGTTCACCAGCAACGCCATCATCAATCTCCATCTTGCCACGGGACAGATCGGCAAGCCCGGGTGCGGGCCGTTCAGCCTGACCGGCCAGCCAAATGCCATGGGCGGCCGCGACTGCGGCTACATGAGCCACGCCCTGCCCGGGCAGCGATTCGTCGCGAGTGCCGAGCATCGTAAACAGATGGAAACGCTCTGGGGACTACAGCCTGGAACAATCCATCATGAACCCGGCTACGACGCCGTCGCCATGTTCGATGCGCTGGACCGTGGCGAGGTGCGCGCCATCTGGATCATCGGTACGAATCCGGCCGCGAGCATGCCGAACCTCAAGAAAATCCGCCGGGCGCTTCAGAACGCAGAACTGGTGGTTGTGCAGGACGCCTATTACCCAACCGAATCAACTTCATTCGCTCACGTCGTCTTGCCCGCCGCCGTCAACCTTGAGCAGACGGGAACATTCTGCAACAGCGAGCGGCGGGTGACATTGATGGAACAGGTCGTTCCCCCGCCCGGCGAGGCGCAGCCCGACTGGTGGTGGGTCCGGCAAATTGCCTTCGCCATGGGGTTCAAGGCGCAGTTGCAACACAGTTCGGCTGAAGAAATTTTCGACGAATTCGCGCGCACTACCGCCGGCCGTCCCAACGATCAAAGTGCGTTGTATTACCGCATGTTGCGCCAAAGCGGTCCGCAACAATGGCCCTGTCCCGCGCTGGGACATGTCGAGCCCCGACGTTACACCGATGGCGTATTCCCCACGCCATCGGGACGCGCCCGCTTCTGGGCCAGAACGCCTCTACCCCCCGAAGAGCGCCCTGATGCGCAGTTCCCATTCATCCTCACGACCGGCCGCACGCCCAATCAGTGGCACACGCGCACCAAGAGCGGAACGGTGACACAGCTGAATCAGCTCGATCCCGGGCCTTATGTGCAGATGCATCCAGCCGACGCCAGGGAACAGGAGCTTGAGGATGGCCAGCGCATTGAGATTTTTAGCCGCCGCGGTCGCGCCCGCGGGATTGTGAAGATCGATCCCGCCATCTCCCGGCGGCTGCTCTTCATGCCCATTCACTGGAACGAGTTGTGGCTGCACCGCGCCTCCCCCAACGAAGCCACTGCCGATGAAACCGATGCCATCAGTAAACAGCCGGTCCTCAAATACTGCGCCGCCGCCGTCAGAGCTGTTGAATCGCCTGCATCTCCCGGCTAAGAATCACCTTGGGTATCTGAGTCAGGGCATCAATGAAAAGTTCAACTGGTGTCCTGTCGCCCCGGCTCCCTCATGACACGCGTGGGGCGCAGGGGCAGCAGATTTCGAGACTGTTTCCTATCGACGCCGAGATCTCCCTTATTCAGGCGATGAAAAGTTCTACTGGCGTTCCGCTGGCTCCGCCCAATGGACGGGCGAGCAACGACGCCGTACCGATCCGCCTCGTCCCCAGATTTGTCCCCAAACAGGAGTTCCGAAGCGTCACTCATCGGCATCGAGCGGGCCTCAGCCAATCGACACCAATTGCCGCTGATTTCAGGAGATGGGTCTAAAACGATGAAATGTCCGGTGTATTCTGGAAGGGGCTTAGGAAGCAGACGAACGGCTCTTGAGGCTCAGAGCGGATCGTTTTTCAGCAGCTTCAAGAGTACGGCGTGCAAGTTACCACGCCGGTGGTTGATGCGGTATTCCGACTCCTTCAGATGCAGGTAGAACGTATGACCCGGCACGCCGTTGAACTTGATCAGCCGACGCTTGGCGTAGCCCCAGAAGCTCTCGATGCCGTTGATGTGGCTCTTGCCACGGGCGAACTGGTCGCGTCCGTGCTGGATGCGCAGGTGCTTTTCGTACCCGACGTCGACCAACCCGTCGTACCCACGCCAGCCGTCGGAGTGGACGACCACGGCGAGCTTGATTTTGCCTCGAATCACGGCTTGAAGCGTCTTCTTTGAGCAGTCGGGCACGATCTCGGTGTAGACCCGTCCGTCGCGTTTGAAGATGCCGAAGACGATCGTCTTTGCCGCCGGCGAAGCGGCAACGGCGGCAATCTTGTATGTGCTGTGCATGCAAGCTCCTTCGTCTCCAGGAACTCGTTCACCTCCGCACGAACCGGAACGGGATCTTCGCGTTCCATGGACGTCCGCGTGAGCCGCTAAGGCGTCAGGGCCGATGCCACGTGCGTACGAGCTTGCTCCGCGACCTGCATGTCATCAGCGACGAGAAAGTAGACGGCCCGCTGCGTCCGCCAGGCGAACATCGGGTGCGGCGAGCTCGCGTCGGAGACGAGGTAGAACTTTCCGGCCTCGAGCGCCGGTTGACCCGAATACGGCTGCACGAAGATGCTGACCTTGTCGGTCATGTTCTTCCGGGTGGACTCATAGACCAGGTGCGCGGTGTTCCGTAGCGGCTTGCTGCACCGACCCGCGTCGATGAATCGATACCCCATCGCCGAGAGGTCCGGGTACGGCACATCGCGGCTGAAATCCTGCTGAACGGCCGCCGGGAGCTCACCCAGTTCCTTCGGGAATTCGCCCGGATGCAGACGAGCGGCAAAGCGCGAGCAGTCGACATGAACGCCGGTCACTGCCGCGACGAGGGAGACGGGTACGTCGCGATGCTCCCGCGTTGTCGCCGTACTTTGTTGACCGGGGCGCGAGCGCTGTGGCAGGTAGGTCAACGCCATGCCCGCGCAGAGAA
>JACCSI010000647.1 GCA_013813075.1 Acidobacteriota bacterium
GACGTCCTGTACATCCCCTCCACGCCGTCTCGGTGCGTTTGCCATCATGCCTCCCCCACCTGCCGTGACGGCGCGGTGGGGCATTGTGGCATGTTGCGGGCGAAAGGAACGACAGCCCTGACGCGGCCCCAGGCGATCGGCCTTCGGCGGCGGCTTATACTTCACCACGCTGGCGACAACGCCAATGTTGTCGCGTTCGAGACGGAGGCTGCCAGCGACGGCACCGACAATACCAAGGGTTTCCGTCGAATCTCGTGGTGGAACAACGCTATGACGCCAACCTCACGCGCGGCAGTGGTCCTGGCGACCGCGGGGCTGGCCGCGATGCTCGTGGCGAGCGCAAATTCTCAGTCGCAAACAGCAGGCGAACCTCCGTCAACCACGTTTGGAACGTCACCGAAGCTGCCGACGCCCACACCTGGCGAGCCGCCCGGCATCAACTTCCCGACGCTGGTGGGGTGGCAGGCAGACGAGAAGCCACGGGCGCCAGACGGCTTTGACGTCGTGCCGTTCGCTGCCGGTCTCGACCACCCCAGATGGCTGCACGTGCTGCCGAATGGGGATGTGCTGGTGGCGGAATCAAGAACCGAAAAGTTGGCGGGAGAGGTCCCGCCGCCGCTGCTCGAAGGCTTCAAGCGCGTCGGTGGACTCGGCCCGTCGGCGAATCGGATCACACTGCTTCGCGATGCCGACCGCGATGGCCGTGCCGAGATACGCGAGACGTTCGCGGCAAACCTCAATCAGCCGTTTGGCATGTGGCTTCTCGGCGACCAGCTCTATGTCGCCAACACCGACGCGGTGGTGCGGTTCCGCTATCGCACCGATGATCGGCAGGTATCCGGACCGGGCGAGAAGGTTCTCGATCTGCCCGCCGGCGGCTACAACAACCATTGGACGCGCAACATCGTCGCCAATGCCGATGGTTCGAAGATTTACGTGTCGGTCGGCTCGCAGACCAACGTCGACGAAGAGGGTCTGGATGCCAAGGAGCCTCGTCGCGCCGCGATTCTCGAGGTCAACCCGGATGGCACCGGCATGCGGATCTTCGCGAGTGGACTGCGCAATCCCAATGGGATGGACTGGGCCCCTGGCACGACGACGCTCTGGACCGTCGTCAACGAGCGCGACTTGCTGGGCGATAACCTGGTCCCCGACTTTCTGACCAGCGTACGGAACGGAGCGTTTTACGGCTGGCCCTACTCCTATTACGGGCAGCACGAGGACCCGCGACAAAAAGGCAAGCGTCCGGACCTGGTGAAAAAGGCGGTGGCGCCCGATTACGCACTGGGACCGCACACGGCGTCACTCGGTTTACGTTTCTATCGGGGCCGCGCGTTTCCGGAGGCGTGGCGCGGAGCGTTCATCGGCCAGCACGGCTCGTGGAACCGCTCATCCCCGTCCGGCTACAAAGTTATTCACGTTCCGTTTCGCGACGGCCGTCCTGCAGGACCGCCGCAGGATTTCCTGACCGGCTTCCTCGGCTCACCATCGAGCGTTCGCGGACGACCGGTGGGCGTGGCCGAACTGTCCGACGGCTCTCTGCTGGTGGCCGATGATGCCGGCAGTCGAGTCTGGCGCGTGCGCTGGAATCGCTAGGTCTGTGCGCAGACTCGACCCGGAGGACACCGGTGGCGCCAAACCACAGCCTGGTGGAAGGTGAGACGCGGCGACCGGCCATCGTGCAGGGCAGCGATCAGCGGGCCAGGCATCGCGTACAAGGGGTGAAGCCGTCCGCGACCGCCTGCGCCCCCGCTAAACGCAGCGCTGGTCCGTGCACGAACGCGCAGCCTTCGCGATGGAATGTCTTGCCCGACGCGGTCACGACCACCGTTCCAGGCGGGACCAGACTTGCCGGCTCGGCGTGGGCGGACCGAAGCAACAACACCGGACCGCGGCGTGTGGCGGCGATCCAGCCTCCCGCCAGAATGGTCGCCACGGCGACGCTGACGATCCATGTCCGCTCCGTCATAGGTGGCTCTCGGGTGCGACATAGTCAGGGCGACGCTTCCACCCAGTCAACATCGACGCAAAGTTGTCC
>JACCSI010000692.1 GCA_013813075.1 Acidobacteriota bacterium
GACGTCCCCCATTCCTCCGGAGCCGATTTTTTCTAGGATTCTGTAGTGAGAGACGGTCTGGCCAATCATCCTTGAGTCCGTACCCTTATACACTGTCCACTTCCGGATCCAATTGACCGGTCGAACCGCGCTGACACATTCAAGTGCCAGATGGCCACCGCTGCGCCGACCGACGAACTGGCGCGATTCGTTCGCGACACATTATGGCCGATGACGCTCGTGAAGGCGGGTGCCGGTGAGGCGATCGGCGGTGGCGTGGACTGCCTCTTCTACGATTTTGCGAACCCTGAGCGGTGCCACCGGCCTCGCGACGCGCGCTTACCTGCAGTTCGCGTTGAGATGAAGAGCATCGAGCTGATTGGAACCAACGTGGCGCCGCGTGTGCGCGAGACGTTGCTGTGAGCCAGTCCAGCGCGTCGAGTGGATGCTGCCTCAACAATCAAACGCCATCAGGTGCTGAGCGAGGGCGTGATATGCCGGGAGCGAGGTGGGGTCGAGGTTGGCGTTCGCGCCCAGTGGGTGCGAGGCGAATCGAGCGATGACCATTTCGGCGACGGGATCGACGTAGATCCCCTGGCCATGAATTCCGCGCGCCGTGTAAGCACCGTGATCGTTGTGGGTCACCCACCACATCGTCCTGTAGCTCCACCCAGGCAACAACGCGTAGCCCGCCAGCGCGAAGTGATCGTGGTTGCCGCCGTGAGAAATGTCGTCGATGACGATGGCGGGCACGATCTGTTGGCCGTTGACGCGACCGCCTAACCGCATCATCTCTCCGAAGCGGGCCATGTCCCGCAACGTCAGGTTCAAGCCTCCGCCGGCGAATTCGACGCCTGTCGAATCGACGGTGAAATACGCATCCTGCTCAACCCCCAGTCGCGACCAGAAATAGTGACGCAGCAGCTCGCTGACGGTCCGTCCAGTCACCCGCCGCAGCACCCATCCAAGGGTGTCGGTGTTCACCGTCTTATAGGCGAAGCGCTCACCGTGCCCACTCGCTTTCTGCAGTGTCTGCACGTAGTCGTAAAAGGTATCGGGTCCTGAGTAGCCGGATGGTCGGGGGCGAAACCCACCGGCGCGGCTCAGTGACCAGATCGACGAGGTGTCGTCGGTGTAATCTTCAACGTAGTCGATACCGGCCGTCATATCGAGTAGTTGGCGGATGGTGGCATCCGCGTATCCACCGTCTGCAAGTTCCGGCAGGTAGGAGGCGATCGTCGCGTGCTCGTCGAGCACACCTTCGTGAATCAGCACAGCCGCCAGCGTCGCGACAAACGATTTCGTCACCGAGAATGCGATGTGCTGTGTGTGCGGTGTGAGCACACCGAAGTACCGCTCGTACACGATGTGTCCGCGATGGAGCACGAGGACGCCGTCGGTGAAGTTGGCGGCAAGCGATTCTGCCCACGTCATACGAATACGCGAGCCGAGCGTCTGGAAGATGACGGCTTCGAGATCGTCGCGGTCGCGGCGGGGCAGTGCCACCACCGGCGCATCCTCACGCGGAACGACACTCGTCGGCATCAGCTGTCGCATGTGAGCAAACGACCACCGTGTGCGCGGGAAGCGCGCGAAGCTGCTGTCACCGAAACGGATCAGCCGTTCGGACGGCGGCGGCGCTCCCACCATCCATTTGAGAGCCGCGGGATCGCTGGCCGCTGCGTCGAGTCGTATCTCGTCCAGCGTGTCGTCAGGTGGTGGCGTCATGGTCGTTGCAGGATTCTACCGCTGGTGCGACTCACGCAGATGCCGGTCAGAAGGTGACTGACTGACTGACGCCCCGGCATCTCGGCCCATGTTCGGCGCGGCATGGAGCGTGCTTCCGTTGGGATTCCGAATCGTCACGGGTCGGCGGAGAAAGGGCATCGACACCTGCGCCGATACCGGCGCCGATCAGCGCCCGTTGATGAGCGAGTCGGACGGGCTGGCGACGTTTCTGAATCATTTCAGGTGCACGAGATTTAACATCAAGGCCACGGCGCGGGCAATCTGGGATGCATCACCACGCCGGAGTGGACCGCAAAATACGGCTATCGCGGGTTGCCCGAGTACGATCTCCCCCGGGCGGTGCCTGCCGGGGACGGTCGACGCCCCAGATGGTGTCGATGGGCATGCCCGAGGTCGCCATCGACGGGGAGGTCGTGGAGAGCGATCCGCCGAGGAAGCTGGTGCAGACGTATCGCTTCCTGTTCAACGAGACCACGAAGTCGGAGGGGTTCACGCGGCTCACGTGGGAGATTGAAC
>JACCSI010000706.1 GCA_013813075.1 Acidobacteriota bacterium
CCTCCGCCACACGCATCGCGCTCGCGTCAGAAGCGATCCAGGAATTTCAGGTGATGGCCAATTCCTACTCCGCCGAGTTCGGCCGGTCGGCGTCGGGCGCGATCAACATTGTCACCAAGTCCGGCGGCAACGTCGTACACGGCAGCGGCTTCTATTTCCGGCGAGACGACGCATTCGAGAAGCCGAACTACTTCGCTCAGATCGTGCCGCCTTTTGGGATCCAGCAGTACGGAACGACCGTCGGCGGACCGATCCGCCAGAACAAGCTGTTTTATTTCGGGTCGTGGGAGCGACGAAAGAATGATCGGTCTGTGCAGGTCAACATTCCCGTCTCCATTCTCAGCTTTGCCCAGTCGCTGGGCTACGACACCCGCACCGACGTGCCAATCACGACCAACGAGAACAACTACTTTGTCAAAGGCACGTATCTCGCCCACGCCAACCATTCGATCAACAGCACCTACATGTACGATCGTCGCTCGCTCTTCAACCAGCAAATCGGCGGCAATAGCGCCGGTGACCATGGCTACGACGACGAGCGCAGTGCGTGGTTCGTGGTCGGGAATCTCACATCGGTGCTGCGGCGCAACATGGTTAACGAACTGCGCGTCAGCGCCTCGCACCAAGCGCTGGATCGCGTGCTGCCAGCCGGCTCGACGTCCAAGCCGGAAATGCGCTTCCCCACCGTGCAGTTCGGCCGCGCCAGCAACGTGCCGCAATCGCGGACGCAGGACAATTACATCCTCACCAACGCGACCAGCCTGCACTTTGTCGCCAAGGGTTCGCACGACTTCAAGTTCGGCTTTGAAATGAACATCGTGCCGACGACCAGCTTGATCAACCAGTCGTTCAACGGCTTGTTTGAATTCCTGGCCGATCGGCCGGTGATTGCCGGCGACCCGACCAGCCTTCCCTATCGTTTCACCCAGGGCATCGAGCTGCGCGGCCAGCTGGCGGCACTAACCCGTGACGTCAACATCTACTCGGCGTTCATCAACAACCAATGGCAGCCGGCCAGCAACCTGACACTCAACCTCGGTCTGCGCTACGACTGGCAGCTGTGGCGCGGAGATTTGAATGGCCAAGATATTCCGGCCGACGTGCCGATCGAGCAGTTCTGGGTTCGACAGATCACCGGCGACTTGCGCGGGCAGAATTTCAAAGCGGCGCCCAACGACAAAAACAACATTGCGCCGCGCATCGGACTGATTTGGGATCCGCGTGGCAACGCCCAGCTCGTCGTGCGCGCCGGCTACGGGATCTATCACGACCAAATCACCACCACCACGCTGCGATCGGTCGTTGCTGGTTATCCCGGATTTATCACCTCGCAGATCGCCAACGATTCGCGATCGGGCGCGCGCATCCCCAACGACTTCTTCCCCGGACTGCCGACCGCACCGCTCCCCGAGTCGATCGGCAGCGCGTTCAACGTCGCCAGTCGTGACGCCGAATCACCGTTCACGCACCAGATGACGACCGGGTTTACGCAGCAACTGGGCGCCGATTATGCCTTGTCGGGTGATTACATTTACATGCGCGGTGAGCATTTCCCGCTGACCACCAACCCCAATGCGCGCCGCGCCGACGGCACTTTCCCGCTGATTGCCACGGGCACGCGACTGGTGTTGTATAACGACGCCGCACCCATGCGCATTCACCAGGCCCAGCTGCGCCTGCAGAAGCGCTTCGCGAACCGGCTGGGATTCCTGGTCGGCTACACCCTCGGCCGGGCGGAAACGATCGCCAATAACGGCACCCCCACCGACAACTACGACCTCATGGCCGACTGGGGCCCGACCAGCAACGACGTGCGCCACCGCTTTGTCAGCAACGTGATTTACGAGCTGCCGTTTGCGATTCAGGTTGGCGGGATCGTCACCGCCAACACCGCGGCGCCCTACAACATCACGACCGGCAGCGACGCCAATCGCGACGGCGTCAATAACGATCGACCCGCCGGTGAAGCGTTCAACTCGGGCCGCGGCGATTCGTTTTTCCAGACGGACGTCCGGGTCTCGAAGAAACTGACCCTCGGCCGCGTCACCGGCGAGGTGTTGTGGGAAATGTTCAACCTGTTCAACACCGTGAACTTCAACAACTACCAGGGCAACCAGGCGTCACTGCCCGGCACGACGAGTACCGGCATCCCCACCGGCTTCGGTCAACCGCGTCAGGCATTCGACGCGTTTCAGGGCCAGCTTGGTTTTAAGTTGACGTTCTAGGGGTGGGTAACGCGGTGGCCAGGGCGGTGCCGGGTGGCACCAAGCCGAGGACGCGGGCCAGCAGGCCCGACGCGTTGGCCACCGCAAAACTCAAACCGTTGAGATTGCGCTCCGGAGGCACACCCGGAATCGGCCGCGGGTAACCGGACGCGCGCACGCGGATTTCGCCGGCTGCATCGATCGTCACGTCACACGCATCGCGCGGCAGGCCCAGGTCGAACTCGACGCCAATCACGCCCGGCAGACTGCCTGGCAGCCACGGCTCGCCTTCCTGCGGACCG
>JACCSI010000738.1 GCA_013813075.1 Acidobacteriota bacterium
GCCTGGGCCTGTTTGGCGCGTCGTGCGAGAGTGCGTGCCTCGCTGACGGCGACCAGGTCGCGATCCGTCTGAGCGGGGGCGGAGGAGGGCACGGCCACGGTGGGCGGTTATCCCTTGGGGAGAACCCGTTCAACCTCCCCGTGGGGGCGGGGGATGACGTGCACCGAGATCAATTCGCCCGCTCGGCGGGCGGCAGCGGCGCCGGCATCGGTTGCTGCCTTGACGGCGCCGACGTCGCCCCTGACAAGGACCGTGACATAGCCGGCCCCGATATACTCGGTCCCAATCAGCGCGACATTCGCGGCTTTGACCATGGCGTCGGCGGCCTCGACCGCGCCAATAAAGCCGCGGGTTTCGACCATTCCCAGGGCGTCTCGTTGCGCTTCCATCTCGTTGAACCGCATGATATTATGGTTGGACTCCGCATGCAACGAACCGTCCGGAAAGGCGGGCTACTCCGCAGCCTAAGCCTGGCGTTGACGGTGTGCTCGGCCGCCTCGTGTGCGCAGGGGGAAGATACCAGTCCGGCCGTTGCCACCGCTGAAGTCAGTGTCGCGCGCCAGCGCGTCGCCCAGGGGAGCCCGGTCGAGATGACCTACCGCTTCGACGTGGCCGACGCCGCGATTTCGTCCGGCAAGCATCGCGTGTTCGTGCACGTCGTCGATGCCGATGAAGAATTGATGTGGACCGACGATCACGAGCCGCCAACCCAACCAAATGGGTGGCAGCCAGGTCAAAAGGTTGAATACCGTCGAACGATGTTCATCCCGACATATCCGTATGTCGGGCCAGCGAAGGTCATCCTCGGCATCTACGACGTCGACAGTAACGCACGCCTGAAGCTCGGGAACCTCGATCGGGGCGATCGATCCTATCAGGTCACGACGTTCGACCTGTTAGCGCAGACGGAAAATGTTTATCTCATCTACAAGGATGGGTGGCATCCAGCCGAAGTCGCCCCGGAGAACCCGGCAGTGGAGTGGAAGTGGACGCGAAAGACTGCCACCATCACCTTCCGGAACCCGAAGCGGCCGTCGATGTTCATTTTGCAGTTGGACAACCCGAGTCAGTCGACAGGGGCCGCGACCGAGGTCGATGTACGCATTGGCGACCAGTCGGTCGGCACCATACCGGTCGGTCCCGGGGACGCCCCGGTTCGGAAATTAGCGCTCACGGCCGCGCAGCTGGGCTCGAACGATATGGTCGAAGTCAAGCTCGTTGCCAACCGCACGTTTGTGCCGGCGCTCGAACCGGCCGCCAAGAGCAACGACACCCGGGAACTCGGGGTCCGGGTCTTCCACGTCTTCGTTCAGCCGGAAGAACTTGCCGCGAAGCACTAAGCAGCGACGCACGACACCGAAGCAGCCGCACGACGCACTCGCACTCTGCGCGTAGCACCAGGCCCTAACACCTCGAACAAGGACGTGACAATGAGACAGGCACGTACCAAGAGGCTTACACTCAGCCTTTTGACGTCGGCCATTGTGCTGGCTTCGGTCAGTCAGATAAACGCGGAGATGATTTTTTTTGCCAACGGCCGCACGATGTCGGTGAGGGACTACCGCGTCGCCGGCGACGTGATCACCGTCACCCTGCGTCACGGTGGAGAAGCCAGCTTTGACAGGGCGCTGGTGACGCATATTGCGCCCGACGAGGTCCCCGAGCCCGATGCCGCCGCCGTCGTCCCCACGGCCCACGCCCCAGCTGGGCTCCAGCCGCTTGCTGCGCGTCCGTTCGCGGATCTCATTCAGACCGTGTCACTCAAGCATGGGATTGATCCGGCGCTTGTACACGCGGTCGTGCAGGCGGAATCCAATTACCGCCCCACGGCGAAATCGCACGCCGGTGCGCGGGGGCTGATGCAGCTGATGCCGGCGACGGCCAAGGACTTCGGCATCCAGAGGGCCACGACGCTTTTCGATCCGCAGGCCAATCTTGAAGCGGGCGTGCAATACCTCAAGTTTCTGTTGGCGCGTTTCGACCTCGACCACGCCATCGCGGCGTACAACGCCGGTCCAGGCGCAGTGAGGAAGTACGCCGGCATTCCCCCGTTCCGCGAAACACAGGATTACGTCAGAAAAGTCCGCGCATTCTACGGCCAGTAAGAGACTAGGCGCCGACCTGCGCGGTCTAAAGACCCGTGTGCCGGCGCGGCGCTCTGCGGCGCAGCCGCACCCGGGCGGTATAATTGAACGGCCGATAATGTCCTGCACGACAACCCTTTAGATGGAATTTCGCTGCCGCCTTGGCACGTCTTCGGGCGAGATCGTCGAAGGCGTTTACGTCGCGCAAACCGAGGCGCACTTGCGCCGGGAACTCGAAGACAAGGGCCTGCACGTTCTCGCACTGCGTCCGCGCAACGGGTTGAGCATCCCCGGCCTGCACCTCGGCCAGCGCAAGCCCAAGATTCCACGCCACGAGTTTCTCGTGTTCAACCAGGAACTGGCGACGCTGCTCAAAGCCGGCATGCCGCTGGTGCAGTCGCTGGACATCTTGCGCACCCGGCTGGCCAACGCCGTCTTCAAGGCGGTCCTCGACGATGTGCACGAGAAGGTGCGGTCCGGCACGGCGTTGTCGGACGCATTCCAGGCGCACGGCGACTTGTTCCCCAGTGTCTACACGGCGTCGCTGATGGCGGGCGAACGAGCCGGCAACCTCGACGCGGTGCTGCGTCGCTTCGTCGCCTACGCCAAGGTCGTCGACACGGTGCGTTCGAGAACGATCTCGGCGTTGGTGTATCCGGTCATCCTGATCGGTCTGGCCATTGTGCTGGTCGGCATCATCGTCATCAAGGTGGTGCCCACGTTCTCGGAATTCTACGGGAGCTTCGAAGCGGAATTGCCGTTGTCGACGCGCGTCATCGTCGGCCTCTCCGATTTGGTGCGCACCAATCTGCTGCTCATCACCGTCAGTGTGGTGGGTGCGATCGTCGCGTTCTACGCCTGGATCAAACGACCCGGGCAGGGCGCGCGATTTGATCGGATCGTGATGAAGGTGCCGGTCATCGGCCCGTCGGTCCAGAAGTTCGCGACGGCGCAATTGGCGCGCACCCTGGCGACGCTGCTTGGCGGTGGTATTCCACTGGTGAACGCCCTGGAAATTTCCTCGCGTTCGACCGGGAATCGCCACATGGGCGGCGAGATGACGTTGGTCGCGCAGCGCGTCCGCGAAGGACAAGGATTTGCCGCCACGCTCCTCGAGCGCCAGGTTGTCCCGGACGTGGCCATCAAGATGATCGAAGTGGGCGAGTCAACCGGTGCGTTGCAGGAAATGCTCAACAGCCTGGCCGATTTCTATGACGAAGAGATTGAAACCGAGGTCGGCCGTTTCGTCACGATTATCGAGCCGGCACTGTTGATCATCATGGGAATTGTCATCGCGGTCATCGTGCTGGCGCTGTATCTGCCGCTCTTCGAGCTCACCGCGGTGATTGGATCGTAGATATGCCCGAACCACAAACACCTGAGGAGGCACTCGACCCCACCGCGCTGGCGGAAGTGCCGGTTTCGGAAGCGACGCCCGAACAGCGCAGCGCCGAAGAAGCGCAGGCGCGGCGGCTGGCCGATCGCTATCGACTGCAGTTTCTCGACATGAACCACTTCCGGATCGATCAGGAACTGTTCCGATCAATCCCGGCCGACCTGATGCTGCGCTACGGCTTCGT
>JACCSI010000004.1 GCA_013813075.1 Acidobacteriota bacterium
ACTTCGAGCCGATCAGGACTCAACCAGGAGGCAGCCTTGATCGCAAGAAGCTGCGGCAGATCGATCTGCACTGCCACGACCTCCGACACGAAGGCGCTTGTCGGCTGTTGGCCGAGGGCGTGGACATCCGCTCCATCCAGTTGATCTTCGGACACTCGGACATAAAGCAGACACAACGCTATTTGAACATCACGGATCAAGAGTTGCTGAAAGCAATGACCGGCGTGTGGGAGAAGCGACGGCTTCTGCGCGCCGTAAACGGCTGACGCCCGCCAATTTGTCAGGCGGGTGTGCGGAAAGTGGCGCGCCCGGCAGGATTCGAACCTGCGGCCTTCGGCTCCGGAGGCCGACGCTCTATCCAGCTGAGCTACGGGCGCATTCTAAAAACCGGAGTCACAGTGTACCCCAGCTTGCTCGCCACGGCATCGAGCGCCGTCGCCGCAGTCGGCAGTGAAGCCGCACGGTTGCACCGCGATCAAAGGCGCAGACGCTAGGGCAACGCTCGAAACGCATTGACAAAATTCAGCAGGCCGTTCGTCGAGCCGTCGTGGGAGGTGACCGGCGCGGCACCGCGTTCGAGCTGCGGGCGAATCCGCCTGGCGAGTTGCTTGCCCAACTCGACGCCCCACTGGTCGAATGAGTTGATGTTCCACAGCGCGCCCATCACGAACACCTTGTGTTCGTACAGTGCCAACAGCGTGCCGAGTGTCGTGGGATCCAGGTGCCGATAGGCGATGGTCGTCGAAGGGCGGCTGCCCGGAAACACCTTGTGCGGCAGCAGACGTGCAACGGCATCAGCGGCCAACCCCTGCGACTCGAGCTCGGCACGCGCTTCCGCTTCGGTTTTGCCAAACGCGAGCGCGGCACTCTGGGCGAAGCAGTTTGCCAGGAGCGATTCGTGATGCTCCGCCATCGCGTGGTGCGGCTGCGCGCCGACCAGGAAGTCGCACGGCACCAGACGCGTGCCTTGGTGCAGAAGTTGATAAAACGCGTGCTGGCCGTTGGTGCCGGGCGCGCCCCACACGATCGGTCCAGTGGGATAATCGACGCGATGTCCCTCCCGATCCACCCGTTTGCCGTTGCTTTCCATGTCCAGCTGCTGAAGAAACGCCGGCAGCCGCTCCAGGTACTGGACGTACGGCAACACCGCATGACTGTCGGCGCCCAGGAAGTCTCCATACCAGACGCCCAGCAGTCCGAGCGTGACGGGGAGGTTGTCTTCGATCGGCGCCGTGCGGAAGTGCTCGTCCATTCGGTGCGCGCCTTCGAGCAGTTGCACGAAGCGCTCAAAGCCGACGGCGAGCGCAATCGGCAGGCCGATCGACGACCACAACGAGTAGCGGCCTCCGACCCAATCCCAGAACACGAACATGTTCGCGGCATCGATGCCGAACTGTCGCACCTCGCGCTCGTTGGTGGAGACGGCGACGAAGTGTCTGGCGATATGCGTCGTCGTGTCTGCCGCACCGTGTAACGAGTCCTTCGAGGCCGACAAAAACCACTCGCGCGCCGATCGCGCATTGATCATCGTTTCTTCGGTGGTGAACGTCTTCGACGCGATGATGAAGAGCGTCGTCGCGGCATTCAGATCGCGCAGTGTCTCGGTCAGGTGGGCGCCGTCGACGTTAGAGACGAAATGGACCCTCGGGCCCTCCTGCGCGTACGGCCGTAGCGCTTCGGTGACCATCGCCGGCCCCAGGTCAGACCCGCCGATCCCGATGTTGACGACGTCCGTCATGCGCAGGCCACTGAATCCCGTTGCGGCGCCGGTGCGAATGGCTTCGCTGAATTGCCGCATGTGCTCGAGGGCGATGGCGACCTCCGGCATCACGTCGCGGCCGTCGACAGACATCGAGCGGCCCGATCGATTGCGGAGCGCGACGTGCAGAACGGCGCGATTCTCGGTGACGTTGACCCGATCGCCGGCAAGCATCCGGTCCCGTAACGCCTCGACCTGTCGCTGTCGCGCCAGCTCGCGCAGCAACCGCAGCGTCTCTTTGGTGATCAGGTGTTTCGAGTAATCGATGAGCAGATCGCCGAGGCGGCCGGAGAAGTGCTCGAATCGTTCGGCGTCCTGCCGAAACAGGCCGCGCAAGTCGGTTCGTTGGATGTCGTCGCGATGCGTCTCCAACCTCTGCCAGATGTCGAGTCCCCGAAGCGTTGTCACGTCGCCAGTGTATCCTTTCCAAATGAGCCTGCTCGACTCGCTGAAACGCCATACCACCGTCGTCGCCGACACCGGCGACATCGGAGCGATTGCGCAATACCGGCCACAGGACGCGACCACCAACCCATCGCTCCTGCTGAAAGCATCGCAGCAGCCGGAGTATCGGCATCTGGTGGACGATGCGCTCAAGGCGGCAGAACGGGGAGGCGCCCCCGAGGTTGCGCGCACCGAGGCGTTCATGGACTCCCTCTCAGTGGCGTTCGGGCACGAGATTCTCGAGATCATTCCCGGTCGCGTCTCAACTGAAGTTGACGCCCGGCTCAGTTTCGATACCAGCGCCTCGGTGGCCAAGGCGCGTCATCTCATTGGCCTCTACGAGCAGGCCGGGGTCGGCCGCGAGCGCATCCTCATCAAGTTAGCCAGCACCTGGGAAGGTATTCGCGCGGCCGAAATGCTCGAGCGCGAAGAGATTCACTGCAACCTGACACTGCTTTTCAGTTTCGCGCAGGCGGTAGCGTGTGCCGAAGCCGGCGTGACGCTCATCTCGCCGTTCGTCGGCCGCATCTACGACTGGCACAAGAAGGTACGGGGAGCGGACATTCCGGCGGCGGACGATCCGGGTGTCGCGTCGGTCACGCGCATCTACAACTATTACAAGAAGTTCGACTATCCGACGCAGGTGATGGGCGCGAGCTTCCGCAAAATGGACCAGATCGTTCGCCTGGCGGGCTGCGACCTGCTGACGATCAGTCCGGAATTACTTGACGAGTTGGCGAAGAGCGACGATGCGCTGACGGCGCGACTCACGCCGGAATCGGCCAGGACATCGGCGGACCCCCGTCTTTACCTCGACGAGAAAACGTTCCGCTGGATGCACAACGAGGACGCCATGGCCGTGGAGAAGCTGAGTGAGGGCATCCGGAAGTTCAACGAAGACGCACGAAAGCTGGAGAAGTGGGCGCAGACGGCCGTCACGGCGGCGTGACGCTGCCGCCGCCGTTGCAGCAGATCCAGGAGCACGGCCCCGTGCTCCTGATTTTCCTGCGTCACTTCGGTTGAACCTTCTGCCGCGAGACGCTGGCCACGGTGGCACGCCGCCGGGCCGCGATCGAAGCGGCAGGGACGCAGGTCGCGTTCGTGCACATGTCCTCCCCAGCCGAAGCCGACTACTGGTTCGATCACTATGGTGTGTCGGATGTCGCTCGCGTCAGTGACATCGACAAAACGCTGTATCGCGAATTGGCGCTCGAGCACGCGACGCTTGGCGAGTTGATCCACCCGCGCGTGTGGTGGGCATGGTTCCGCACCGCGATCCTCAGCGGGCATGGCTTGGGTTTCGCGGGCCCCAACTGGCGGCAGTTGACCGGGGCGTTCGTGATTCACCGTGGTCACATCCTCGCCGCCATTCGTCACCGCAACTCGGCTGCGCGTCCCGACTACGTCGCGCTGGTGCACGGCCTGAAACTGGGCGCTACAATGCGCTGACCACTGGCCGCTACCTTTGTCGGAAGACCTGGGCCCAGAACGTGTTCGGGATCGCACAGACGTCCGCACGCGACTTCAACATCACGCTGGCGCGGCGCGACCTCGACCCTGTCGACGTCACAGCTGGCGCTGGTCGATGGGCGCAGTCTGTATCTGGACTTCTTCGGGTTTGTCGCGTGGGATCTGCTGCCGCTCAATCCGAATGAGATCCGCCAGATCGAGGTCATTCGCGGTCCCGCGTCGGCGATGTGGGGCGCCAATGCGCTGGACGGTGTGATCAATTTCATCTCGAAGACGCCACGCGAGCTTGACGGTAACGGTGCCGCCATCAGCTTTGGCCCCTTCGACCGTAGCGTCAATGGCCTGGATGCCGACGCGGGCACGATGTTTTCGGTCAACGGCACTCACGCACGTGCGGTCAATGATCGCTGGGCGTACAAGCTCTCGGCCGGCGGCTACACCTCGGACGCTTTCGCGCGACCCACCGGTCTCATCCCGGGGACGCAGACGCCGTATCCGTCGTTTGTGAATCAGGGCACGACGCAGCCGAAGTTCGACACCCGTGTGGACTACGACGCGCCCGAAGGGCGCTACAAGCTGGTCTTTGCCGGTGGCTACGCAGGCACCGACGGCATTATTCACACCGGCATCGGTCCGTTCGACATGGACGGTGGCGTCGGCCTCGGCTACGCGACGATGCGCTACTCCCGCAAGGCGCTGCGCTTGAATTTCTTCACCAACCAGCTGAATGGCGATGCGACGGCGCTGCTGTCGTTTGGACCCAACGGGCTCCCCATTCCGTTCGGGTTCAACACCAAGACCTACGACTTCGAACTCGGCAACGTCAACACCCTGGGCAGTCGCCAGGTCGTCAGCTATGGCGGCAACGCGCGCTATTGTAAATTGGCGTTATACCGCCCGGCGGCGCGTTCACACGGCATCGGGCGGCGCCCGCCATTACCCGATCACGTTGTTCCGATCGCGTCGGTCGGGCAATCTATCAACGTGCTTGCGTTATCGAGTTCATGGCTTGTCTGGCACGCTGCGCAACAGGTCGCGCGCCGATTCCGCCATCACCGAGGTCTTGCATGTGGACAGCGACTCACCGAGGTAGCCGCGAGCGTCGGTCG
>JACCSI010000030.1 GCA_013813075.1 Acidobacteriota bacterium
GGACTGCTCCTCGGCGGCGCTGCCGCCTGGTGGTGGGCCCGGGATCGGCCGGTCGTCGGCGGGACGCACTCTGCCACTGCCGCAACCGACGAACTGATTGCACCGGCGGCAGACGTGACACGCGCGCTGCCCCCGCTCGAGCAAATGGACACGTTCTTGCGGGCCCTGCTCGGCACGCTCTCGTCCAGTCCGGAACTGGCCAGATGGCTGGCGACCGACGACCTGATCCGGCAGATGGCCCACGGCATCGATCGCATGTCACGCGGTTTCTCGCCGGCCGGTGAGGTGCAAGTCCTGCGTCCGCAGGGCGACTTTGCCGTCACTGGCGGCCGCGGGGAGATGATGATCAACCCCGCCAGCTATCGGCGCTACGACGCGCTCGCCTCGCTTGTGGCCTCGGTCAATGCCCAGTCGGTCGCAGACGCGTATCGTACGATTCGGCCGCGCCTCGACGAGGCTTACCGTGCCCTGGGCCGCACCGACAGCAGCGTCGACGCCGCAGTCAGCGTCGCGCTTCAAATTCTGATCGACACCCCCGTTCTGCGCGACCCAGTGCGGGTCGTCAACGGCAAGGGTGCGACCTATGCCTATGCCGACGCACGGATCGAGAAGCTGTTGCCGGTGCAGAGACAACTGATTCGGCTGGGCCCGGAGAACCTCGAGCGAGTGCAGGCGCGGCTGCGCGACATCAAGACCGCGATTGAAACCACGCGGCAACCCTGAACATCAGACCCGTCATGCATCTGCACGCCGCTCTTCGTGGCGCACACGCGTATCTCGCACCGCCGGCGACCTTGGCGGGCTTGTCGCCAGAGGCCGCCCACCGCCTTCCCGAAGGCGCCGCGCACTCGATCACCGAAATTGTGCTGCACCTGGCGTTCTGGCAGCAATGGTTTCTCGATCGCTGCGACGGCGTCCCGACGCCGCCGCCGGAGCGCGCTGAGCTCGGGTGGCCGGCAGTGGAGGGCGCGTCATGGGACGCCATCCTCAACCGATTCAACGAAGGCTTCGAGCGGGCGCTGCGCCTGGCGGACGACGGGGCGCGGGCGAGCCTCGCAATCGCACCTGCTCTGGAATTCGATCATCTCGCGACGTACACCCAAGGGGATGCCATCATGCACCTGGCGCTGCACAACGCACATCACCTCGGACAGGTGATTACGTTGCGTCAGCAGTTGGGGGCGTGGCCGCCGCCGGCGGGGCGTTGGACCTGGTAGTCGTCAGCCGTGTGCGTTGCTGGCCCGCGTGATCGAAGTTAGCCGGCGACAACCACCGCTCGAAGCCGGCCTTGGTAGCCGGCCAGTCACGATCGATCATGGCGTACCACGCAGTGTCGCGATTGCGGCCCTTGTAGACGAGCGCCTGCCGAAAGACCCCTTCGAAACTGAAGCCGAGGCGTTGGGCCGCCGCCCGAGACGGCGAGTTGAGCGCATCGCACTTCCACTCATAGCGTCGATATCCCAGGTCGAAGACGCGCGACATCATCAAGTACATCGCCTCCGTGGCCGCTGGCGTGCGTTGCAGCAGCGGCGAGAAGTTGATGTGGCCGACCTCGATGGAACCGGCGTCCGGCGCAACACGCAGATACGCGGCGACTCCCACCGCACGCTCGGCACCATCAATCACGGCAAAGAACAGCGGGTCTGTCGTGGATGAGGCGCGACCGACCCACTCCACGTAGTCGTCGTACGCCGCATATGGCCCATGAAACAGGTAGGTCCAGTTGCGGTGCTCGCGGTCGAGCGAATTGGCGTTCCAGAGCGGCCGGGCGTGCGCCCCCACATCGAGCGGTTCGAGTCGACAGAAGCGGCCGACGAGTACTTCTTTCGCGGGTGGTTCGGGAATCTTCCAGTTCGTCACGGCATCGCCAATTGGTTGCCCCAAGTGATTGACGGTCACAGCAGCGCCATTGCGGTGATACCGGATCCGAACCGCGACGGGTGGAGCGCGTCGCGACCCACGTCCCCACACGTCGCTGTCGGGCTGGTGATTGGCTGTTGACCAGGGCCACTCGGGGCCGTCTTTGCGGAGGCTGCACCCACTCGATCACGGCTCGGCTTTGCCATGTGTGTCCCATCT
>JACCSI010000044.1 GCA_013813075.1 Acidobacteriota bacterium
AACGTCAACCCGCGCGCGCTCGCGGCCGTCCTGTCTCGCCATGACCGAGACCACCCCTTTTGGCTGTGCCGCCGCCTTGAGGACCGTGCGCCGCACCGCCGCGGCATCGCTCCCCAACACCTCGAGCGTACCATCCACCACCATCTGCGGCGTGTAGATTCGATCCGAGCGAAACACTGCGGCGTCGTACGCGGACTGCCGTGCCGAGAAGAGCGCCGACGAAAACGGGTCCCGCCAGCCGAGGCGGTCCCAGTAGTCCACGTGGCTACCGAGCGCCACGATCTCCACCCCCTCCACCGGCTGGGTCGAGAGCAGGCGCCGCAGCAGATCATCGGCCGCGGGACAACTCGAGCATCCCTCGGACGTGAATAGTTCGGCGATGACGATCGTGCGGCCGCCGCTTTGCGTCACCGTCGCGCGTGCACCGGCGTCAACGAGGACTCCCGCGGCCACACCGACGAGCCAGACCGCGCCAATTCGACCGATGCGACTCATATGGGCTCAATCACTTCATCGAGCCGGAATATTCCATCACGCCGCTGCTGTCGCCCCCGTTCTTAGCGGGACGTGCAGCCGTTTTGCGTGCAGGGCACCGTCATCAAGATTGTCTTGTCGTTTGTTTTGTTGGCGGGACCGGCTTGCTGGCATACCGCGCGCGTGCGTCCTGCTCCCAGGACACTGGGTTGATCCCTCAACTGCCAGGCGGCCCCTGTGCGTACCCGACGAAGAACTGCCGCAGAGCTGCTGCGAACGCTCGCAGGCCTCCGATGACTCCAGATTGAGCGGCGTGAGGGCGAGCCTGGACCGACCGGCTTCGGGGGTGCATATCTCCATCGTACATGAAGGGCCCCGGCTTTCCGTGTGGGGAATGCTGATCCTCACTTTTCTCGCGGCTTGAGTGCGCCGCGGAGTTTGTCGGCGAGCGATCCAAAGCCCTCGGCCGCCGCTGCGCCCGTGCGCGCCGCGTCCTCGCGTTCGGTGTACTCGCGCACTTCGTCGATCTCTTTGGCTTGCAGCACTGCGTTGATGCTGAGGCGTATGCGCCGCGCCGCCGCGTCGATCTCGAGCACCACGACTTCGACGTCCGCGCCGACCGGAAACGCCCGCTTGACGTTGCCGTCGCGAGCCACGCCGCTTTCGCTCAACGGGATGAGGCCTTCTATCCCGGGTTCTAACTCGACGAACGCCCCGAACGGCGCGACCCGAGTGACGCGGCCGGTCCGAAGCTGGCCCGCCTCGTAGGTGGCCGGGGCGGTGGACCACGGATCGTCGGTGAGCTGCTTCAACCCGAGCGAAATCTTCTGCTTGTCCTCATCGACGCGCAGGACCTTGACGGTGATCTCGTCGCCGGCCTTGACCACCTGCGACGTGTCCGCCACCCGTGACCATCCCATCTCCGACACATGCAGCAGGCCCTGCACGCCGCTACCCAGGTCGACGAACGCGCCGAACTCGACCACCGACGTGACGCGCCCGGTGATCACCGTGCCGACGACGATCGATCGCCGCGTCTCGACGGCAGTGGCCCGCTGCTCGTCTTCGAGAAGGGTACGCCGCGAGACGACCAGGTTCTTGCCGCCGTCCTTGTACTCGATGATGCGGAACTTGTAGACGCGCCCTTCGTGCTGCGCCGGATCGGTGTTGCGGACGGTGTCGATCTGCGAGATGGGGCAGAAGGCGCGCTGGCGCGCGATGCGCACCTCGTAGCCGCCCTTCACCGCCCCTTCGACCTTCCCCTCGACCGCGAGGCCGGCACGAAACGCGTCTTCGAGCTGCCGCGCGCTGGCGGCCCCGAGGACCAGCTTGCGGGACAGCGTCAGCCCTCCTGCGGTCGAGACCACCATCGCCTGAATGCGATCGCCGACGGCGACCTCGAGATCGCCGTCGTCATCTTTGAGTTCCGCGATCTCGATCACCGCCTCGCTCTTGCCACCGACGGACACCAACGCCACCTCGGGGCCGATCGCCACGATCGTACCTTCGATGGTCTGGCCCCTCTCGATGCGCTTCGCCTGCTGCGACGCCTCGAACATCGTCGCGAAATCTTCTTCGGGGTCGTTCAAGTCAAGCTCCTTATGACTAGCGCTGCTGCTTCTTCGGTGCGGCCTGTTTTTCCGTCATGCGTTCGCCGGACAGGATGTTCGCCATCGAATAGTTGCCCTCGTGGCAGGCGTATTCGAAGACCTGCTCGTCGATGCGGTTGAACGGGAGCTCGCCGGTGAAGGGCGCGGTGAAGGTCGACGGATCCTCCATTGTAAAGCGATAGCGAATCGTGTCCGGGCCGGTGCGGCTGAAACGCTCGGTCACTGTCAGGTCGGCCGAGGCGCCGCGATACGGCCAGAGAATCGAGGTCTGGGCCAGTTGCTGCGGATTGATGTTGGTCGTCTCGACGACCAGCGTGTCGCCTTCCCAGCGTCCGATCGAATCGCCGAACCACGGCTGCACGTGCTTCGGCAGGTGCTCCTTCGCACCCATGCGGATGATGCGGACGTCGTTGACCATCTCGGTGAGGATCATCACGTGGTCCCTGGTCTGCACGATGCTGTAGTTGTTGTTGTAGAAGTAGTTCGGCAGCATCGGCGGCCCGGCGTTGGCGCCGAAGGAGATCAGGCAGCGGTCGGACAGGGGTCTCATCTCGGGGTGGTCGAACTCGCCAAACTTTCTGGCGGCCGCGGCGCGTTCACTCAGGCGCTGCTTGCCTGCCGCGGTCAGCGCCGGGAGCCGCCCGTCCGGCGGGTCGATGATGATCGAGCTCCGCGCGACGCCGTCGAACCGGATCACGTTATTGCCGGGATCGAGCCAGAAGCCGTTGTAGCCGCCAACGGCGCCGCCGGCCGCCTGAGCGATCAGTTCGATGAACGATGGCTGTCCCGGCGGGGTCAGCGACTTGGGGTCGCCGCCCTTCACCGGCGGTGGACGATTCGGGTCGCTCGGCTTATCGCGGAACTCATCGACGACGCGGGCGCGCTCCTCGAGGGCGGCGGCCTGCTCGGGCGTGAGTGCCGAGTCCTTGCCCATCCGCTCGAGCGGCGTCTGCGTCTCGTTGCTCCAATTCCCCTGCAGGTCCGGCTTGCCATCGGGTGTGCGCGGCACGGTCCACGGCTTGCCCGTGCCGGGTGGGGTCTGCGCGGCCGGCGTGGCGAACGTTACAAACAGGACCCCCACTGCGAGGGCGAGTGAGCCGAGGGCCTGTCGCGAACGAGCAGTCATGGATGTCACTCCGTGTGAGGTCGAGTTGAAAGGCTGATGCTCCCATGAATTGCAGGAGGTGTCCACGAGACCGAGTGACGCATCGGGTTCGCCTTGCGCGTTCGTCCTGTAGGACGGCGGACGATGACCGCCGAGCGGAGATTTTCTAACCGTATGGAGGGTTCCGTCCTGCAGGTGGCCTCTGACCTATTCGAACGTCTGGAGCAGTTGGACGTGTGCCGCGATCATCCCGGTGCTTCTCCAGTCAGGTTATCGGGCATGCTCCGATGCCTGACGCCTCTTTGCCTGCTTCGTTACGCCAGTACCTGCTTTATTGAACGTGAGCATGATTTGAAGCGCGAGAGGAACTCGTTCTCGCTTGGCCCATATGCGCTGAAAAGTACCACTGATTCCGCTCGTAC
>JACCSI010000067.1 GCA_013813075.1 Acidobacteriota bacterium
ACGAAGCACCATATCACAACGAGCCGCGACGCTCCGCGCGCCACGCCGTGGAAGCTGGCAACCTCCGAGTACTCGATTCCGCACGGTGTGCATGTCAACGTGCAGCCATCCCACCGCGCAAAGACGCGCGGCGGGGACCCCGGCGGAGGGCGAGCGCGTCCGCGTCGGCGACCGCTGATGGCCCGCCGAGCGACCCGCACGGCATTGTCATGTCCTCGTCGACAACCTCCTTCGTGCTTTTTGTTTGGGTCCGGGCCGAAACCGGTCTTCGTCGCCGGCCATTACTACTACAACGTGCTGCTGGCATCTACGCCATGGGTGGGTGGCGGAATCACCTTGCTGGCATTGCGGCGTCGCGTGACTCACGGGCTCAGCAGCCAGAACTGCACGTGGTACTCCCAGACGGTGACTGCAATGCGCAGACCGTCAGGCGCCCACGCCGGTTGTGACTTGTGCGATCGATCGAACGTCAACTGCTCCGGCGCGCCGCCGGTGACCGGAACACGAAACAGTTGAAACACGCCATCGTCCGCCGGCTGAATGAACGCGAGCGATTGGCCATCCGGCGACACGCCCATCCCCGGAAAGTCGTGATCGGTTGCGACGCGGTGCACGACCCGCGCCGCACCGCCAGTGGCGGGCGCGGTATAGAGCGCCTGCTGGCCTGGGCCGGTTTTGATGATCCCGGCGATCGTCTGCTCGTCGAGCCACTCGCTGTGCATCATCTCGCCCTCAACGACGCTGACCGGAACTTCCTGCGGCGGAGAGGTCACTGCGCCGATATCCTGATCGACGCCGACGATGAAATTCACGGAGCGGCCGTCGCTCTTCCGCGCACCGTTGAAGAGCACGCCCGCGCCGTGCGGCGACCAGCGCGGCCAGCCCACTTCCGCGCCGCGCCCGAGAAAGGATATTCGACGATCGCCCGACTTTCCATCCGCGGAACGCAGCCAGACGTCGTCTGATATCTCGCGGTGAGAGTGAAAGGCGATCCACTTGCCGTTCGGCGACCATGACATCGCCTGATCTTCGGAATCGGACTGGGCGATGACTTCGATCGGCCCGCGCTGGAGGAGACGATCGACGGCGATAAGCCCGATGTCCTGCGCAATGTCCGGGTACTTTGCGTCGTCAATCACGCGCCGCCACGAGCCATACGTCACAGCGATGCGCGTTCCCTCGCGGTCGTAGCTTGGGGTCTCCGCTTGAAAGGCGGTGAGCTCGCGCAGCGTGCGACGCGCGATGTCGAATTCGGCAATGTTGGTGCGATAGGTCTGCGTCTTGAACAGCACGCGACCGTCACGCGTCACGGACGGCGCATAGCTGTCGCGCGCGAAACCGCTGAGGCGTTGTGCGTGGCCGCGTGCGACATTCGCCGACCAGAGGTCAATCGTGCCGCCTGCGTTCGGCGATGCGAAGTAGACCACGCTGTCATCCGGCGAAAACGCGAGTGGCCCGACGACATCGACGTCGGGCTGGAAGCGCCTGCCCGACGACCCGCACGGCAGCGACACGCGAGGGCCACGCTCGGTCGCAACGACGCACGCGACGGTGCCCGAGAATGCAAACGCCGGGAACGACGCGCCTCCGGCGATCGGCGCGCGTGAATCCACGCTTCCGTCACGCCGCAGAATCACGAGTTCGGTACCGCTTCGAGCCGCCGAGAGACCGACGAGGCGGCCGTCTGGCGCGCCGGCAAGTTGCCGCACGCCATTCAGCTCGTGAGCACGGCCGAACGGCGCCGGTGATTCCCCGGGCACCACACGCCACACACGCGTTGGGCTTGGGCTGTCCTCGAAAATCACCGCCTCGCCGGCGATTGTCACGTGTCGAATCTGACCGACGCCGACGGCGAGCTCCCGCCGCGGCCCGCCGCCGACGGGTGCGGAGTAGAGACGCCGCCCTTCGGCGAACACCACGCGAGTGCCGTCCGGCCAGATGGCGCCGACCGGATCGCGGTAACCGACGATGCCGAGTTGATGTGCGGTGGTGATGAACGACGCTCGGCCGGCCACGCCGCTCGCCCCCTGCGACCACGTCACCGCCGCAGCGCCCGCGCAGGCAACGGCCGACAAGGTGATCACGCGCACATTCCGCCACATGGACGGCGATTGTAGCGTAACAGGTGTGCGGAGCGCTTCTCAAACGAGCGCTGGTTTGAGCTTCCGCCTCGCCAGCCTTAGAATTCGCCGCATGACCACGCAATGCCTCGCCGGCAACATCGCGCGTCCGCTTGTTTTCGTGTTGGTCGTGGCTACCGCCGCCGTGGCGCAACTCGGCGCTCCGCCCACGCGCTCGCATCATCCCGACATTCCATATCAGTCACCCACCACGCTGGGCGCAGCCAGCTACGCGAAGATTCTGTGCTCAGCCGTCTTCGTGTCCGGCCGCGACGTGGTCGAAGCGCGCCAGAACAGCGCCTACTTCCTGATGAATGAACCCGATCGCGCAAAGCCGATCGCGGTGGACGTCGATCGGCAGGCCAAACGTGTGCGCGTAACAGTCGACCAGGTTACCAGGACGGCCGCGTTCTATGGTGCTCAAGGCTGCGTGATTCATCCGATCGATCACGACGGCATCCACTTCACGCCCGTTGCGGTGCCGACGACGCTGCCGGATGCCAATTCGCAAGCGTGGCCGATGGGCGATGCGCCGCCCAGCGAACCCTGGCCCGCAAAGCTCGACCACGCGAAGGTGCAGGCGGCGGTCGATCTCGCGTTCGGCGATTCTGCCGGCCTCACCGCGGGAATGGTTGTCGTTTACAAGGGCCAGATCGTGGGCGAGCGCTACATGGCCGGCA
Source organism: Acidobacteriota bacterium (assembly GCA_013813075.1). GTDB lineage: Bacteria > Acidobacteriota > Vicinamibacteria > Vicinamibacterales > UBA2999 > JACCSI01. The sequence continues at coordinate 2,801 of JACCSI010000067.1, forward strand.
TCACCAAAGAGACGCAGCTGGAAAGCTGGTCGATGGGGAAGAGCCTGAACGCTACGCTGGTCGGGCTGCTCATCAGGGACGGCGCGTTTTCGCTCGACGATCCAGCGCCCGTACCCGAGTGGCGGCGGCCAGGCGATCCACGCGGGCCCATTCGCGTCCGAGACGTCATGCGCATGTCCAGCGGGCTGAGCTTCACCGGCCAGGATGACCGGTGGATGGATTCGACGTGGCAGTACCACGATCACTTTTTCATCTACGCGGGCGCGGTCGACGCGTACAAGTATTCGATCTCCTCGCCAGTGGAATTTGCGCCCAACACCGTGGGCCGCTATCGCAACTCCGATCCGATGACACTCGGGTTTCTCGTGCGCCAGGCCGTGGAGAAACGCGGCGAGCAGTACCACACCTACCCGCAGCGCGCGTTGTTCGACAAGATCGGGATCCGTCAACAGGTACTCGAAACGGATCCATGGGGCAACTTTCTGTTGAGCGGCTATGACTACGGCACGGTCCGCAACTGGGCGCGTCTCGGCCTGCTGTACCTACGCGACGGGGTGTGGAACGGACAACGGCTACTGCCGGAGGGCTTCACGCAGTTCGTCCGCACATCGGCGCCCGCGTGGCGCCGGCCGGAGTACGGCGGCCAGTTCTGGATCAACGGCCTGGGGCAGTGGAACCTGCCGCGCGACGCCTATTTCATGTCCGGGGCTGGCGGCCAGCACACCTTTATCGTGCCTTCTCACGATCTTGTCGTCGTTCGCATGGGGCATCAACGCGGCGCCGCGGTTGGCTCGAAGCTACTCAATCAATCCCTCGCAGCGATCGTCGCAGCCGTTGAAGCCGCTCGTTAATGCCCCGACGATCGAAGAAATGCCTCGCACGATGACGTTCAAGAGCGTCGTAGCAATCGGTCGCAGCTTGCCCGGCGCGGAAGTCACCACAACGTGGGGGAAGCCGGCGTTGAAGG
>JACCSI010000114.1 GCA_013813075.1 Acidobacteriota bacterium
CTGGTCGATGAAGGCAAATGTCAAAACGTTGCGCGGTGCACGTTATTCACATGCCGCAGCGCGTACGACCCGCCCGCTAATGTCACGGATCCAGACCTGGGCCGGACGGTCGGTGCCATCGCCGCCAGTTCGGCGGCCGCAGCCGCCGGCAGTGTGGTCGCGTGCAGCCGATCATCGATGAGGATGGCGCTGTGGCCGCGCGCCAGCGTCGCCAGTTCCTGTGCGTATGACGCATCGAGGGCCGTCCCGGGTTCACGGGAGCCAATCAGCGCATCGTCAAAAAACAGCGGCACACCAGTGACACGAAACACGCCCGACTGGAGAACGGCGACAAAATCGCCGGCCGGCGCACCAGCCGCTCGTGATCGCGGGACGGTCCCCGGCGTCCAGGTTGCCGCCTGGGACCCCGCACTAGCGATGATGCGCCCTTCGACATCGAGCACGGCCAGCGCATCGACATCGACGCGCGCGGCAATCTTATTCGCCTCGTTTGCGACCGTCTCGACCAACTGCGTGGTAGGTCCACCCTCGCGGCGCTCCGTCTGCCAGATGTCGAGCGCGGCCTTCAACGTGGGGTTCTCGGCCAGTGTCGCCACGGTTGCCATCGAGCCTTGCTGCAAACGTCGTTCGACAATGGCAAACACCCGCTGTCCGGCCTCAAGGTTGTCGGCGACCGCTCGCCGCACCCGCTGACGGACGTCGATCGTGATCAGCGCGAACACCGCCGTGAGGATGAGCGCCACCGTCCGGAACGACGCGACCAGCGCTCGCGCAACGAGGCGCGGCGGCTGCGTCACGGCTGGGTCTCCAGCACTGGCAAAGTAAACGTCACGCGCGTCGTTGCGCCCGGCGTGACACGGATGCGCTCGCGCCGCTCGCCGATGCGGTCGTGCCACGCGACCAGTGTGTGTTCGCCCGGCGGGACCGGCGGCAGCGTAAATGCACCGGTCTCCAAGGGGATGGTGAACCACGGATGGTCGAGCACCATGATGAGCGCGGTCATCTGCGAGTGGATATGACAGAACACCTTGACGATGCCGGGACGTTTCAACTGCTGCGCGCGCGACTGGCCCGGCGGGTATCGCCCCAAATCAAAGGTCGCGGCGCGCGAGATGGAGAACACGTTGTGGAAATACGGGTCTTGATTCGGAAAATCCACCGCCGAGCCGACGCCAACCGCGGTGACAGGAGGTAGAAAGCGTTCGCCGCGCTGCAAAATCTGCGCTTTCACGGGCACCGGCGCAACCCCAGTCTTCGTCCCCGCCAGGTAGACCACGACATTGCGGGTTTCGGGTCCAGCGGCGGCCGGCTTTGGCGCCACGCCGCGTCGTCCGTATGCGGACGTCGATAACGGGGCGGCCCGCGCCACGGTCAACGTGACGGTGCCGGTAACTGTTCCTGCTGACTGCGAGGTCGTGGGCACGTGAAGCAACACCGCGAGCGCCGCCGCCATCAGCCACACGCGATGGTCGGTCATGGCGCTGGGCGTGGGGCCAAGCGGGCGCTTCCGTAAATCGGTCGTCCGGGCCGGGCGCCGGTCAAACCCCTCGGATCAATCACGGGTACGCCATTGACGACGACATGCATGATGCCCGTCGAATACTGGTGGGGACGTTCGTAGGTGGCGTTGTCACGCACCGTCGCGGCGTCGAATACAACCAGATCCGCCATGTAGTTCTTGTCGATCGCGCCACGGTTCTCGATATGGAACTGCTTGGCCGCATCGTAGGTCATGCGCCGCACCGCATCGCCCAACGGCAGCAGTTTTTCGTCTCGCACATACTTGCCCAGGATACGAGGAAAGGTACCGTAGGCCCGCGGGTGCGGGGCTCCCCGGGCCAGGATGCCATGCGCGTGGATCGCGGCCGAGTCGGTGCCAATCGTGGCGCCCGATCGCAGCAACCCGGTCTTGACATCGTCTTCGCTCATCATGTGATACAGCGCACCAGCGCGGCCATCGGTCTCGATCAGCAGCTCGAAGAACGTCGTCCAGGGATCTTGGTTGCGGGCGGCGGCGATCTCCGTCAATCGCTTGCCGATGATCGTTTGATCAGCGGTCTGGGGCACCGAGGCAATCTGAATGCCTTCAAGTCCACTGGCCAGGACCAGGTTCTCCCACCCGTCGATCGTCGTCTCGATCTCAGCGCGTGCCCTGGCGCGGATGGCGGGATCCTTCAAGCGTTCCACCATCTTTTCGCGGCCACCTTCCTGCACCCACAGCGGCAACGACGCCGCCAGCCCGGTGCCCCCTGCCGTGTAGGGATACATCGTCACATGCACGCGCCCGGCGCGGCGCCCCGCGTCCAGGCGCGCAAGGACCTGGTCCATCGTGCCCCAGTTGGCACGCGCGGCCACCTTCAGGTGGAAGATGACGATGGGCAGCGCCGCTTCCCGGCCGATTTCGATGGCCTCATCCAGAGCCGTCATCAAGTTGAAGCTTTCCCCCCGCACGTGTGACACGTAAAAACCGCCGTGTCGGCTGGCGACGCGCGCCAGGGCGATGAGCTCGCTGGTCTTGGCGAAGGACCCTGGCGGGTAGATCAGCGCGCTCGACAGGCCGAGCGCGCCATCGCGCATCGCCTGGTCGACCAGGGCTTCCATGCGGGAGAGTTCTTGGGGCGATGGATCACGATTGACCAGGCCGAGGACTTCGCGGCGCACCATCGTGGCCGGTATCAAGGTGCCGAGGTTCAGCGCCATGCCACGCTGTTCCAGCTTTCGGAAATAGCCGTCGAACCCGGTCCAATCGAACGTCAATCCCAACGCACGCAAGGCATCGGCGTCGGCAGATTGTGAGGTCCAGAAGGCGGGAGAATTCCCTTCTCCGATGACTTCGGTCGTAATGCCCTGCCACAGATGGCTCTCCGCGTTGCCGTCCGCCAGCAGGCTGATGCCGGACTGGCCCTGCACGTCGATGAACCCCGGGGCGACGACCAGGCCCGTCGCATCGATCACCCGGCCGGCGTTGTCCGCCGACAAATCGCCGAGCGCCGTGATCCGGTCACCTTTGACGCCGACATCGATCTGCTGCGGATCGCGCGACACGCCGTCGTACACCGTGCCGTTGCGGACAATCAGGTCAAAGGTGGGCGGCGGAGTCTGGCAGCCGGTCGCGACAAGCAGCACCACCGCGACACCAACGCGGGTCATGGCGGCCACTATAATGCGGTTCACCGCACGTGCCGTTTTCCTTCGTGGCTCCCGACGGGCGAGTCCCGCACAATCTGTTTGACGATCGCGACTTTGCGTCACAGCGCGCGTTCTTCACGCGGCGTCCGCACCTGGCCGCCACCCCGCTTCATGACTGTCCTGGGCTCGCCGCCGTGGTCGGGGTGGACACCATGCTTGTGAAAGACGAGACGTCTCGCTTTGGTCTGAATGCGTTCAAGGCCGTCGGAGCGATGTTTGCGGTCGGCACCCTCGTCGAGCAGGGACGCATCTCGGCCGGTGACACCCTCGTGTGCGCGAGTGAAGGCAACCACGGGCGCGCAGTTGCGCGCGCCGCTCGCGACGCAGGGTGCAGCGCGTGCGTCTATGTGTCCGACACCGTCGCCGGGACTCGCGTCGCGGCGATCGAGTCCGAGGGTGCCACCGTGGTGCCCGTTCAGGGCACTTACGACGAGGCGGTCAAGACGATGGCGAGCGATGCCGCGACACGCGGGTGGACAATCATCTCGGACACCTCGTGGGCGGGTTACGAGGAGGTGCCACGGCTCATCATGCTCGGCTACACGCGGCTCTTCGATGAAGCCGAACAGGCCTGGTTGCCCGGCCGGCCGCCCGACGCGATGTTCGTGCCCGGCGGCGTCGGCGGTCTGCTCGCGGCCGCGGCGTGCTGGTGCGAATGGCGATACGGCGCGGCCCGACCGTCTGTCGTGGGCGTCGAGCCAACTGCGGCGGCCTGCCTGCAGTTGTCGGCACGACAGGGCCGACCGACTGCGGTTTCGGGTCCGTTCGACACGGTGATGGGGGGATTGCGGTGCGGCGAGGTGTCCCCCCTCGCTTTTGGAGCGACGCACACCCTCGTCGACCGATATGTGGCAGTAGAAGACACGCTGGCTTTTGAGGCCATGCGCCTCCTGGCGCGCCCACGTGGCGACGACCCCGTCATCCAGTGCGGTCCCTCCGGTGCGGCGGCACTGGCGGGCGTACTCGCGTTGCCGCGAGACTACAAGCGGGTCATGGTGCTGGTGACCGAGGGCATGACCGACCCGGCCCTGTTCGGACGCGCGCTTGGTTGCTAACGATACCGGACGTCCCACAAACGGACACTTTGGCGATCTCGACGCGGAACCTTCCTGTCCTAACTCTCACTGTTTGGGTCAGTTGCACGTTATTCACTGACTGGCACAGCCTTTGAGGTAAGTTTCCCGGACGGGCTGTCATCTTTTCTGCTCGTTCGTTACGTCTAACAGCAGGTCAGGCGAGACATGCCGCACGCGCCTGGCATACACGGCACTTGGACACATCGATGGATATTCAGCGACCTGCGTCAGTGGCGCGCCAGAAAAAAATGCGACGAATCATGTTCGCCGCAGTCGGCGTTCTCGTCATCGGTGTGGTCTCGGTGGTGCTTGCGCGCCTTAAACCGGCCGCGCCGACCGTTGAACGGGCAACGGTGTGGGTGGACACGGTGAAACGCGGTTCGATGCTGCGGCAGGTCCGCGGGCTGGGCACCTTGGTGCCCGTCGACGAAGCCAGGCGCCTGATTCCAGCGGCGACTCAGGGACGCGTCGAACGCATTCTGATCCGCCCGGGCGTCGAAGTCACCCCGGACACGGTCGTGCTCGAACTCAGCGATCCGCAACTGCAACAACAGTTGAGCGAGTCGGAACAGCAGCTGCGTGGCGCGGAAGCCGACTACAACAGTCTGGAGGCGCGACTGCAAAACGACCGCCTCACCCAACGTTCCGCCGCGGCCGCTGTCGAAGCCGATTACCGAGCAGCGCAATTGCAAAAGGAAGTGGACGAGGATCTGGCAAAGGATGGCCTGGTGTCAGCGTTGCAGCTGAAAACTTCGACAGTCCGCGCCGATTCCCTGCTAACGCGCAACAAGATCGCCACCGAAAGCATTGCCGTCGCCGAACAGAACATCAAGGCGCAACTGCAGGCGCAACAGGCCCGCATCGACCAGCTGCGCTCGCTCTACACGTTACGGCGGTCGCAAGTCGACCAGTTGAAGGTCCGCGCCGGAATGCTCGGCGTGCTCGAACAGGTGACGGTCAATGTCGGGCAGCAGGTGTCGCCCGGCACGAACCTGGCCCGCGTCGCGGACCCGACGCGGCTCAAAGCCGAATTGCGCATTGCTGAAACGCAAGCTCGGGATTTGACGATCGGTCAGAAGGCACAGGTCGACACGCGCAACGGCATCATCGAGGGCACGGTCATCCGCATCGACCCTGCCGCACAGCAAGGCACGGTGTCGGTGGACGTTCAACTTTCCGGCGAGTTGCCACGCGGCGCCCGTCCCGACCTGAGCGTGGACGGCACGATTGAACTGGAGCGCCTCGACAACGTCTTGTATGTGGGACGGCCCGCTTTCGGGCAGGAACAAAGCACGGTCGGTTTGTTCAGGCTCGATCCGGCCACGGGTGAAGCCAGCCGGGCACAAGTGCAGCTGGGACGCTCCTCGGTCAACACGATCGAGGTCCTCGGCGGGCTGGCGGAAGGTGACCAGGTGGTCCTCTCCGATATGTCGGCCTGGGATCAGTTTGAACGGATCCGGCTGCGGTGACAAATGCAAGAAGCGCCACACGCGCGCCGGGTAGCCATGTCAGTGCTTGCTGTGAATGCTGGAGTGTCAGTCGGTGGACGGGGAATTCTGTGCCTTCGGTGGATGTGAGACCAACAGTTCTGTGGAAAAGGAGTGACAATGAACGCTTCAGCGCAGCCGCTCATTAAGCTTGACGGCATCACCAAGGTCTTCTACACCGACGAGGTGGAAACGCATGCCCTGGCGGGCATCCATCTCGAGATCCAGCAGGGTGAATATGTCGCCATTGCTGGCCCGTCAGGGTGCGGCAAGTCGACGCTGCTGGCTATTCTTGGCCTGCTCGATACGCCATCCGACGGCCACTACACCCTCAACGGCAATCAGGTCGCGAACCTGTCGTTGTCCGAGCGCGCGCGCGTGCGGAATCGGGAAATCGGTTTCATCTTTCAGAGCTTCAATTTGATCGGCGACCTCACCGTTTTCGAGAACGTCGAACTCCCGCTCATTTACCGCGGCATGAAGTCGGCCGAACGGCGCGAGCGCGCTAACGCCGCACTTGAGCGCGTGGGCATGGCCCACCGGTCGAAGCATTTGCCCTCGCAGCTCTCTGGCGGTCAGCAGCAGCGCGTCGCCGTCGCCCGCGCCGTTGGCGGGCAGCCGTCGATCCTGCTGGCGGACGAGCCCACCGGAAATCTCGACTCGAAGAACGGCGAAGCCGTGATGGATCTGCTTCGTGAGCTGCACCGCCAGGGCGCGACTATCTGCATGGTGACGCACGATCCGCGCTACGCCGCGCACGCGGACCGGAGCGTGCACCTCTTTGACGGCCGGATCGTCGAAGAAAGCGTCGCCGCCATGTAGGTCGCAGCGTGAGCGTGTTGTTAAACGACCCTGCGGGGCGGGCTCAGATCAGCTGCGTGCGCAGGGCTTCGCGCTGGGCCCACAGGAACTCGGGTCGGGCGGACAACGGCGATGCGAGATATTGCGCCGTCGTGTCTCGCTGTCCTTCAACGCACCCGACGAGGCTTGTCCCGCCGATGATCTCAACCACCACCAGCGTCGCGCCGCTGCGTCGCGCCACCCAGGGAAACGACG
>JACCSI010000131.1 GCA_013813075.1 Acidobacteriota bacterium
CCTGCGCGATCCGCTGCGTTTCGCGCGCCTCAAGGCGCGCAATGCGCTCAGCGACCCGCTGTCGATTCCTGGCAAGACGCTCAACTACGCCAAATACGACGTCGTGCGCGTGCTCAATTCGATGATGGAGGCGCTGCGGCTCGACCAGGGGTCATTCGAGCGGCTGGTCGCGAAAGTGATGGCGCTGCCGGCGCGTCGATTCGTGCGGTCACGGCGCGTCAGCTTCATGGCCGCATCCGAGGGCGGAAGCGCGCCGACGCTGCTGCGAGGCACCTACCAGAGCCCCATTATGGTGCAGTGGCAGAGTGCCGAGCGTCAGGAACGCCGCATCGACATCGTCCTGTCCGAGCTGTTGTAAGACCGCTGAGCGCGGGCCCTTCATGGCCTGGCCCCGGTCGCGATCAGTCCAATCATCATCACGAACGGGTCGGGCGCGGCGGCAAACCGCTCATATTTTTCCGCCGTCATCTGTGATGCGAATGCTGCAACGCCCAAGTCGTCGCTGTGATAAACGAACGCATCCAGCGACACATCCACGAACCCGGCCGCGCGCAGGATGCGTGGCAGCCGCCGTCCGATCAGGCGGCCGCGAATGCCACCCGCCTCGTCAACCCTGCCGGCCAGCGCGCCGGTCTCGCGGCTGCAGTTGTCCGGCAACGGCGGGTCAGCGACGCCCCACATACCGGCATCGATATCGATGACGGCGAGCCGGCCGCCCGGTTTGAGGACGCGGCAAGCCTCGGCGGCAGCGGCCACCGGACTCTCGAGATGCTGGAACAGATACCGGGCAATGACGAAGTCGAAGCGGTCCACCGCCAGAGGCAGCGCCTCGACCGTGGCGCGGAGCAGGCGCACCCGGCCGCCGGCCTGGGCGAGCAGGTCCCCTGCCAAGCGGAGAATTTTGTGATCGTGATCGACCGCCGTGACGCGCACCGCGGGTAAATCGCGTGTGATCGCCGACGTCACATACCCGGGACCGCAGCCCAGGTCGAGCACCTCGGATCCGTCGCGCAAACCACGCGTTTTCAGCAGGCGAATCTCGGCTGGCCAGCTGATCGGGTCGTGTGCAGCGACTAGGAAACTGTGAGATTTATCGGCCAATTGTCGGCTCGCCTCTAACCGGAACCCTAATAACTAGTGGCAAAGAAAGACAAGGTGTTACATCGGGATCCTGCTGCGTCACCGTATTCTGGTGGACAACGACAGAGGGGAAGCACCGGGTGGGGCGCCTCCAGCGAGCCGCAGCGCTTCACCCGGTTTTTTTGTCCGCCGATGCCGGGAGTATCAATGTCCGAGATCAAGAAGAGCGATCGTCGTAGCTTTCTGCGCGGGTCCGCCGTGTTTGCCGCAGCCCTTGGTCTGGCAGTGGTGCCCGCGCTGGCACAGCAGAAGCCGAAACCAGCACCGCCCGAGCCGGAAGAAGAGAAAAAGCCGGCCGATCCATTAGGCGAGGGCGAGAAGCCGAAGGACGGGAAGCTGGTCGACAAAGAAGGCCGCGAATACCGCGTTTGCCCGCAGTGCGCTTATAACATGTACAAGCAGGGCCGTATGTGGGTCTGTGAGAACTGCGGATATTCATACGTAGAGTAAGCGCGCTCTGCGCCCGGCAAGGACGAATCCGGGACGATTTCACGACAGCGTTCACGACCGCGCCCGGCACCGAGGGGTGACCGGGCGTTTTCTTGTACGCTTGGCGCATGTCTCCGCTGCTGGGTAAGACCCTGTTCGTCACCGGTGCGAGCCGCGGCATCGGCAAAGCCATCGCTCTTCGCGCGGCGCGCGATGGCGCCAACGTCGTGGTCGCCGCCAAGACCACTGCGCCACATCCGAAACTGCCGGGAACCGTCCACACGGCGGCTGAAGAGATCGAACGGGCGGGCGGCAAGGCGCTCGCGGTGGCCGTTGACATTCGCGACGAGGCCCAGGTCGAGGCGGCGATGCGGCAGGCGCTGGACCGGTTTGGCGGCATCGACATTCTCGTCAACAACGCGTCGGCGATTTCGTTGACGGGCACGCTCGCGACACCCATGAAGCGCTTCGACTTGATGCATCAGGTGAATGTCCGCGGCACCTACCTCTGCTCGCAGAAAGCCATTCCACACCTCAAGCGTGCGGCGAACCCGCACATTCTGAATCTGGCGCCACCTTTGACGTCGACACTGGAGGCCCGCTGGTTTGCGCCGCATCTCGGCTACACGATGGCCAAGTTCGGGATGTCCTTATGCGTGCTGGGGATGGCCGAGGAGTTCCGCCAGGACGGTATCGCCGTCAACGCGCTGTGGCCGCGCACTGCGATCGACACAGAAGCCATTCGCCTCATCGCGGGCGAAGAGGCGCGCAAGCGCACGCGGCTGCCGGAAATCGTCGCCGAGGCGGCGCACATCATTCTGACCAAGCCCTGTCGGGAATTTACGGGGAACTTTCTGATCGACGACGTGGTGCTGCGAGAGGCCGGTGTGACCGACCTCTCGCCGTACCAGCCCGCCGGCGTTCCCGTCGAGGAACTGATGCGAGACTTCTTCATCTGACCGAACCCCCAATCCATTTGGGGGGCTGGCCTGGACCTATGGCTGGTCGCCCGCGAACCGACCCGCGCCTGTCCAGTTGGCGTCTTCCTCACCCGTGAAGTTTCGGAACGTCAGCGAAGGGTTCGAGCCGCAATGGCCGAACAGGATGTCGATCGCATAGACGGCAGGCGAGCCTTGCGCGAGGCCGGCGCCGGCGAAGAACGTGATCTCGTCGCCGGCGGCGATGACGGGGAACCCGCCGTTGTCGACCGGGCTGCGCGTCGGTTTGCCGTTATACCCAAAACGAGTGTCGTACTGGCGCAGGCGATCGACGATGCGGTCCTGCCACGGATTGTTTTCGTACTTGCGACCCGTGGGACATGACTGACCGATGAGACCGGGATTCTCCGAGTGGATTCGGCTAATCAGTGCCTCCACGTCCGGCACGCCGAGCAGGGTCCCGGGATCCGGATCGGCAACCCGCACGCTGTTGCTCGGGAATGACACCTGGAGCTCGTTGGACACCGCACTGTTGCCGCACGGGCTCGTCGCGATGACTCTCAGGGAGTAAGTGCCGCCCGGCACGTTGGCATTGAGGGTCGTGCCCCTG
>JACCSI010000066.1 GCA_013813075.1 Acidobacteriota bacterium
GTTCTGGACCGCGCGCGCCGGCATGCTCGTCGACCGCCTCCGTGCGTCGATTCTCGAGCTCGACGCGCCGGCGAGCACTGCGGCTGCACCTCTCACTGAAACGCTTGACCTCGTCGACCAACTGGCGGCCTCTGAGCGCAAAGCACGCGAGCATGTCAGGGCTGGCGAAGTCCTGCTCGCGGGGGAAATCATCTTCACTGAAGCGCGCGACCTGCTCGATGCGATGGGGCTGCAGATTGCGCGCGCCCGCGACCAGATCGGCGAGACGGCAGCGACGCGCCAGACCACGCTCCGCCGCCAGCAGGCCCTGCTGGCACTGGGCGCAGCAGGCGTCCTCAGCTTCGCCACGCTGCTGCTCGTGATACCGGGGCGTTCGGCGGGTCCAGAAATCGCCGCCGCCGGTTCGCACCCGTCGGTGTCGAGTGGCGCGGCGGCCGATCATCGCCTGGAATCGGAGCCCGGTAAGCCCAGTCCCGCTAAGGCGATGGGGACGGAGGTTATCGGTGGGGACGGCGGTTCAGCAGCCCCTGCCCTCGAGGGCGCATCGGTTGAACGCCATTCGCGGTCCGTTCCAGCGCTTGCAGGACCGAATCTCGCCGATGCGGCCGCGGTTTGCACCGATTTGGCGAGAGCGTCGCAAAGTCACGAGATTGTGGGCCTTCTCGACCGCGCCGCGAAGGTACTGGATGCGACGGGCATGGTGGTGTGGATGTCGTCCCACGAGCGTGGCGAACTGTTTCCTGCGGCCTCGACCGGTTACGACGAGCGGATGCTGGCCCGTGTCGGATCAATCCCTCACGACGCGGCTAACGTCACGGCGGCCGCGTTTCGCCATGCCGCGCCTAAATCGAGTGCGGGTCATGGTTCTTCGGCCGCAGCCCTGGCCGTGCCCCTGATGACGCCGGGCGGGCCGGCCGGAGTGCTGACAGCTGAACTGCGCAGCGCGGGGGAAATCGACGGCCAGCGGATGGCCTTAGCCGTCATCTTCGCTGCTCAGTTAGCGTCCCTGCTTGGCTCGATGGCGACACCCGCCGCTGCGGCGGAACCCACCCATTCGCCCCAGCAAGCCCAAGCCTGACGACCCGCGGTGTGGGCGGTCGACAGACGCCCGCCGCCAGAGGGCATCGGTCAATCAAGCAGGGCTACTTTTCGACGGGTCTGCGCCGCACGCTCTCCCCAGTCGGAATCGTTGCGTTCAAAGTTGATGGCTGCTTGTCGCGCAATATGCCAAGGGTGACATCGCCCGTTTTGAGGCGCAGCCCGTCGACGAGATCGGCAGTGTCGCCGACGCGGTCGCCGTCGAGGGCTGTAATGACGTCCCCGGCCTTCAGCCCCGCCTTATCCGCCGGCGAGTCCTTGGTGACACCTGACACGAGCACGCCGCCGTCTTTTGCGCCAAAGTACTCCGCGAGTTGCGGGGTGAGTTCCCCGATCTGGACGCCGAGACGGCCGCGCGGGGTCTCCAGGCGCGGGAACCCGTCGAAATCGAACGTCATGGGCCCGTTGTGGAATTCTCGCAGGCGGGGTTCGATCTCGCGCAGCCTTTCACGCAGTCGTGGTTCGAGTTCGCGAAGTCTTGGCTCGAGCTCGCGCATTCGCGGTTCGAGATCCCGCAGGCCGCGGGCAATGTCGCGGCCGAAGCGGTCGGTGTCGACGTCAAAGCTCCGCGTGCGCGTTTCAGGGGTGACGTCAACCGACTGACGGCCCCCCTCGCGGACGACGCCAAGCGTGACGCGTTTCCCGGCTGGTGTTTCCTGCATGAGCCGCGTGAACTGTCGCGCGCTGCGGACACGTTCGCCATCGACCTCGACGACGATGTCACCCTGCTTCAGTCCGGCTCGTGCGGCGGCGCTTTCGGGGGTGACCTCTTCAATGCGCACGCCGCTCGTCGCGCCGGCCGCGCTCTTGAGTGCCTCCGTATCGAGGTCCGCGATCGTGACCCCGAGTTGTCCTCCGCCGCCGTCGAATATCATCGCGCGCGGTCGCTCCGATCGGGTCTGCGCGACCAGCGTCGACACCGCAAATGTGGCACCTGCGGCCAGGACCAGGCCGAAAACGGCAAATCTCAGCTTTTTCATGGGTGGATACCTCCGTCCATCTCTGTCTGACGCACGAAAGCCTTCGTCGGTTGGCAGGCCCAGGGGCCAAGGGCGGAAGATCCCGAGGTCGAGTGCCAGGTCCCACGAGCCGTTAGAATCGCTGGCGTGCCTCAGGATCCAAAGAAGACCATCCTCGACCGCGTCGAAAAAGAGCGCGTCAAGTTCATGCGGCTGCAGTTCACCGACATACTCGGGGTCATCAAGAACGTCGAAGTACCGGACGGGCAGTTTGGCGATGCGCTCGACGGCAACATCATGTTCGACGGCTCATCCATCGAAGGCTTCGTCCGCATCGAAGAGTCGGACATGTACCTGAAGCCCGACCTGGCAACATTCCAGATATTCCCCTGGTCAGAAATCGCGCGCGGGACGGGTGGTGCCATTGGCGGAGCGCGCGTCGGACGCATCATCTGTGACGTTGCCAACCCGGATGGCACGCCGTTCGCGGGCTGCCCGCGCACGACGTTGAAGCGCGTCATCGCCACTGCTGCCGGCCACGGCTTTGCGATGAAGGCGGGGCCCGAAGCCGAGTTCTTTCTCTTCCAGCGCCGCGACGGCAAGCCGACCACGGACACGCACGATGCGGCGGGATACTTTGATCTGGCCCCGGTTGATCTTGGTGAAGATGTCCGGCGTGAGATCGTACTGGCCCTCGAGCAGATGGGTTTTCACGTCGAGGCGGCGCACCATGAAGTGGCGCCGGGCCAGCACGAAATCGACTTTCGCTACGACGACGTACTGGCGACCGCGGACAACGTGAGCACTTTCCGCTTTGTCGTGAAAAACGTGGCGCTGCGCAACGACCTTCACGCCACGTTCATGCCTAAGCCGATCTTTGGCGTGAACGGGTCGGGCATGCACACCCACCAGTCGCTCTTTCGCGGCAAGGACAACGCGTTTCATGACGAGGCCGGTCAGTGGCAACTCAGCGAAACCTGCCTGCACTACATCGGCGGGCTCCTGCGACACGCGCGCGGGCTTTGTGCGGTGACCAATCCGCTGGTCAACTCCTACAAACGGCTGGTCCCCGGCTACGAAGCGCCGACGGCGATCGCGTGGTCGGAAAAGAACCGCAGTCCACTGGTCCGGGTACCGGCGACTCGCGGCTCCGCCACACGCATCGAACTGCGTATGCCCGATCCGTCGTGTAATCCGTATCTTGCCCTGGCGGTGATGCTGCGCGCCGGACTCGACGGCATCGATCAGAGGCTCGATCCGGGTCCGCCCATCAACAAGAACATTTCGAAGATGAGTCATCGCGAACGCCGCCACCTGCGCATCGACGATCTGCCGGCGAACCTGAGCGAGGCGCTGGATGAACTGGAGAAGGACGATCTCGTCCGCGACACGCTCGGCGAGCATATCTTCCAGCACTTCGTTGAAGCGAAGCGCAAGGAATGGGACGACTACAGCCGCCATGTCTCGTCGTGGGAAACCGACAGATATCTGCGCGTCTATTGACCCGCACGCCTGTCTTGCTTGAACGACCGTCCCCCACCGCTTGCACTCGCCCTTCAGCGCAGTCTGCTCCTGAGGGCAGCCACGTCTCCCTGACAGGACGTGTCCCCTGCACTGCTCGCCAGATTGCGGCTTGTCGCGCACTTTCAACGTCTCTGACGCTGGCACGCGAGTTGAAGTGAAGCATGTCGGTCGCGGCGGATCACCGGGATGCTGCAAACTTCAGGCAGGCGCTGGCATCGCCGCATCACGGACGCAAGGTTCACGATTCCTGCCGCGACCACTTTTGAGCCTGAGCGCCACGGGAACGCGGAGTCGACTGCAGGCACGCGCAAGGGAGAACGACATGAAGTCACGATTGCTCACCGCCGTCGCGTTCGCCATTTTCGCCGCCGCGTGCGCGAGCGGCACCTCAGTCGGTCAGGTAAAAACCAACCCGGGCCGATACGTTGACAGGAACGTGACCGTCCGGGGCACCGTCACCTCATCGTGGGGCATACCGCTGGTGCCGTTGAAAATGTATCAAGTGGACGACGGCACGGGCGAAATTCTGATCGTGTCTGACGACGGCCGCGTGCCCTCCAGAGGCGCGCGGGTCAAGGTGAGGGGTAAGGTCGGGGAGTTCGCGGGCCTGGGCGGGCGGTCGATCGGCCTGCACTTGCGGGCGCACGATATCGACTACGACCGCTGACCTCCACGCGCGCGGGATCCTCGACGCGGCAGATGCCGCGCGGGGAACCTACTCCGCAGGCCTCGGCTAACCCGCCGAGGCCTTTTTTTTGAGCGACCCGCAGATCTCCTCCCTCGCCGCCCGCCCGTCTTGCGATGATACGGTTGCCCACATGACCCTGCGATGTGCGCTCAGCCTGCTATTGGCCCTCGTCCTGAGCCTGGCGGCCACTGCCCAACCCGCTGCCGTCGTGTGGAAGGGCGTCGCGTCGGGCATCGAGCATGCGCAGTTCGTTCGACAGGCACCGGATGGGGGGAACTGGAACGTAAACGTCCTGCGGATCGATATCGACAAGGTCAGGCTCGACATCGTGCACGCCAAGGACGCGGCCGTCGGCCTGGAGACGGTATCGACGATCGCGCACCGCACCGGAGCAATTGCCGCGGTGAACGGTGGCTATTTCCGGACCACCGGCGAATTGCGGGGTGACTCCACCGGCACGCTGCAGATCGATGGCGTGTTGTGGAGCGAGCCCGATCGCGGACGTGCCAGCGTCGGATTCCTCCGTGGCAGCGGCACGACGAGGCTTGCCTTTGGCCATGTCCGGTGGCAGGCCACAATCAACGGCGGCGGGCAGAAGCGCACGCTGCACGGCCTCAATCGCGCCAGAGGGCCGAACGAGGTCATCATTTTCACGCCGCCGTTTGGCCCACAGACCATCACAGACGGAACTGGCATCGAAGTGGTGGTCCGTGGCGGCCGCGTGACGGACATCTTCGACCGTGCTGGCGGCAGTGCGATCCCGCAGGACGGATTCGTCGTGTCGGCCCGCGGCTCGGCCGGCGACTGGGTCCGGCGTCGCTTACAGAAGGGGACGCGCGTGACGTTCTCGGCCGCGCTGCGCCCGGCGGAACCGTCGCGGGATAACCCGTGGGCCAAGGCCGAAGACGTTCTGGCCGCCGGACCGAAACTTGTCACCGCCGGACGGGTTGATGTGACCGACGCGCGCGAGAAGATGATCCCGACTTTTGCGAGCGACCTGCACCCTCGGTCGGCGATTGCTGCGACGGCCGATGGTCGCGCCCTGCTGCTCGTCGCCGATGGGCGGCGTCCCCCGGATCGCGTCGGCCTTGCCCTTGACCAACTCGCGCGACTCTTGATCGAACTGGGCGCGCAGGAGGCGATCAACCTCGACGGCGGCGGCTCAACGGCCATGGTCGTGGAGGGTAAGGTCGTGAACTTTCCGTCGGACCCGACAGGCGAGCGTCCCGTCAGTGACGCCATTGTCGTCACGCTGAAATAACCGTCAGTCGTAAGCCAGGGCGCGCGCAGGGCCTTCCCGCGCCGTTGTGGATTCGGGGTCCAGCCCGCGACGAACAACGACTGGCGACGATGGACCGCAGATTGTCGTCGCCGACCGCTTGCCGCGGCCGTGCTATGGCCGATAGAGAACGTGAGCAGGCGGGTCCAACAGACCTGGTAAACCAGGCCTGCGAATCCCGAGCAGGTGTAGGCAAGAAGAAACAGCGACGGCACAGACGCAAAGGCGCCGCGTCCCTAGGGCTTCATGCGTTCGTAGGTCGCAAACGTGACGCCCGCGGTCTTCCCCTGTTCGTCGGCGCGCATGTAAATCACACCAATAGTATCGCCGTCGGGCGACAGCACATTGGTGAGCACTTGCGTGACTCGGCCGTTGCGCTTGTTGATAATTTCGTTGATGCGATTGTCGATGGTGCGCACCGAGGTGACGGCGTTGTCCTGCCCTGTGACCGGCATGTCCTGGCCGTCGAATTCCGTCGTGTACGACCAAGCCGTCTTCTCGCCCTTGGCGTTGACCGATTCGACCGTCACCTTCATGCCCTTTGCGCCAAATGGCTCGTAGGTCATGACGTTGCTCGACGGCGCCGGCGCCTCCGACTTGAGCTTCCACTTGCCGAACCGCGGATTCTGCCCCTGTGCCGAGACCGTGGCGGCCAGCAACACAATCGCCGCGCTCACACCCCATCCCGTCACCAGCCTTCGTGTCGTCATGCTGCCCTCCTTGAAATCGCAGTAGATGTTAGATCACCGGTGCGCCAGCTGGTACGCCTCTTCATAGAGCGGCACGATGCGGTCAGTGCAGTACAAGGTCCGTACCATCTCTGCCGCAGCGGCGCCCATCGCCCGTCGCCGGTCGGGATTTCGAATCAGCGCAATCGCATTGTCGGCCATCTCCTCCGTCGCGTCGGGGGCGCTCGTGAACCCCGTGACGCCCTGATGCACAATTTCCGGCAGGCCACCGACATTCGACGCAATCACCGGCACCTCGCATGCCATGGCTTCGAGGGCGGCCAGGCCAAAGCTCTCCTGTGCCGAGGGCAGGAGAAACAGGTCGCCCACCGACAGCCACCGGACCGGGTCGTGCTCCTCGCCCACAAAAACGACGTCGGCGGTCAAGCCATAGTCGTCCACTTGCCGTGCGACGTCTGGCCGCACCGGCCCGTCGCCGATCAGCACCAGGCGGGCGCGGACCCGCCGCCGCAGGGCTCGAAACACGTCGAGGACGAGATCGACACGCTTCACAGGACGGAAGTTGGACATGTGGATGAGCAGCGCGTCGCAGCTCCCCGTGGGACACAGCTCCTCACGAAGCGCGGGATCGACCCGCCGGCGATAGGCGGTGCAGTCGAGAAAGTTGGGGATGACCTGAATCGCACGACGGATGCCGAGGGCAGCGACGGTATCGGCTTTCAAGCTGTGCGAGACGGCCGTCACGCCATGCGATCGCTCGATGGAGAAGGCGACCGCCCGCGCATACGAGGCATCACTTCCCACCAACGTAATGTCGGTGCCGTGCAGCGTCGTCACCGTCCGCGTCGACTGCGCCCCGCCACGCGACGCATGAAGCATCTGGTCCGCGAGATACGCAGCAGTCGCATGCGGGACTGCGTAATGTGCATGAACGATATCGAGCTGCTGCTCGTCGGCGACGCGTGCGATGGTATTGGCGAGCGCGAGCAAGTACTGTGGCTCGCGAAACAGCGGATAGGACGGCACCGTGACGCGGTGAAACGTGAGCCGTGCAACCCCGTCCTGCCAGCGAAACGGCGGCTCGCTGCTGATCAGATGCACCTCGTGGCCGCGGTCAGCCAACGCGCGCGCGAGTTCCGTGGCCACCACCCCGCTCCCGCCGAGCGAGGCGTAACACACCATTCCGATTCTCATGCCGTGTGTAGAAACAAATCTATTGGCGCACGCTTCTCGCCCGGAACGCTGGGTCGCGTCGCCCGCGATGCCGCCTGCTGGTTCCGGCGCGCGGGCGCAAGAAACGCGCGCGCGCGAGCTGCGCTGCCGCGATGGCACCGGATAACTCTATCGCGCCGATCACTTAAACAGGCCCGACCGTTGAATGGGCTCACGCACGACGATGCCCTCAGCGAATGCCACGCCGGCCAGGGCGCCAAATTGCGCGTCCCGACTTTCGATGAGCTGACGAAACGTGGCAGCGTTGAGCCGGGTGGCCGTCATCGAACCGGCAGCCGGTGCGAATTGACTCTGGTAACACTCGAGTGCTGCGCGCTTCTTGTCGTAATGCGCCGAGACATCGACGACAAAGGAAGGCGTCGCGCTGTCGTTGATGAAGTAGCAGCACACCCAGTCAGGCTTCCACGCGTCATTGTCAGTCTGGTATCGACGCAGGCCAGATTTGAAGATCGCTTCCCGGAGCACGCAACTGGCGTCAACATGGTCAGGATGGCGGTCGTCCCAATACGGAATCGCAATAGTTCGCGCACGCGATCGGCGGATGAGATCCACGGCGCCGCGGATGTGTGCCGGGGTGGGCTCGATGCCGCCGTCGGGCCATTCGAGATTCGTCCGCCACGCCGCGCCGAGGAGCCGCGCGGCCTGGGCAGCCTCCCGCTCCCGACTCTCCGGGGTGCCGTTGCTGGAAAGCTCGGCACGCGTGAGATCGCACAAGCCGACCCGTGCGCCTTCGGCCGCGTGGCGCGCAACGGTACCGCCGAGGCCGATCTCGATGTCATCGGCGTGCGGGCCGAACACGAGCAAATCAACGGTCACCAGTGAACCTCGCAGTCGACCTGCAGGAACGCGGCGTCGCGGTGGGCCTCGCTGGACACTGCTTGCGACTGCCACGCCCACGCTTCGCAGACGGGGCTAGCATCTCAACCTTCGTTGTCTCCACGCCCCGTTTGACGTCAGCGCGCGTCAGTCCGGACCACCAGAAATCCGTCAGTGTCGCCGGGCCGTGGCGTGCAAAATACGGCGCGTCAGTTCCGCCTCCTCGCCCGACAACGGGACTGCACTCAGGTGTCACTGTCCGTAGTACTGCCTGTACATGCCGCGGCGAAACACCCACCCGCCGAGAGAGCCGAGCCAGCCGAGCACGTGGTACATGTAGCCCAGATCCATGAGCTCAATGAGATTACCGTCGAAGTCCTTGACGAAAAAAAACGAGTGCCCGCGTGGCGAGCGTTCAGGTTTCGTGATGCACTCGACGCCCTTGTTCTGGAGGAAGTCGTACCACTTCTGGAGGTTGCGCACGTTGAACGAGAAGTGTGTCTGCCCGACGCGGTTCCACGGAATGTTCACCGCCGGCAGCTGCGGCTCGAAGTGGAAGATCTCCAGCACGGCACCACCGGGCACCCGAATCCAGCCGATCTTGCAGGACGGCATCGGCGCATCGACGCCGAAGAAGGCCCGCACTCGGTCGGGCGGGGTATCGGCGACGCCCACCAGGGGGCAGCCGAAGATTTCCCAGTAGAAGCGTACGAACCTGTTGAAGTCGGAAACAGTGATTCCGACGTGGCTAAACGACCGAACGTTCATCTCTTCGTCCCTGTTGACTCGATGTGCCGCGTGGCTGCTTGATGTGTTCAGCCACGCGGAGCGCCTGCGCGATGATCGTCAGGCCCGGGTTCACTGCGGCCGACGATGGGAAGAACGATGCATCCACGACGAACATGTTCTCGACGTCATGTGCCCGACAAAATGGATCGAGCACCGACGTCCGCGGGTCGTGACCAAACACCAGTGTCCCGCATTGATGCGTCGTGTTGCGTGTCTTGTGCGAGTGTTTCATCACCTTCCAGAACCCAAGACGATGCAGCATGCGCATCGTCTCTTTTACCAGCAACTGGTGGGGCCCGAGGTTGTTGGGCTGATAATGCACGCGCAGCCGCCCGCTCGAGTCGATGGCGACGTGATTGTCCTCGCGAGGCAGGTCTTCAGACATCACCAGCCAGTCGACTCCGCGAGCCACCCACCACTCGTATGGCTTCAGCGGAATCCACGGCACCACGGTTTGCGCCATCACCGCATGCGTGCGGCCCTGCGACTGTATTTGTCCGAGCGGGTATTTGGTGTGGCGCCCGCGCAGGTAGAAGTCGTTGATCGCCACGGTCTTCTGGAAGACGGTGTCGTTGATTCTCGTCGGATGGAAGCCCTGCATCATGGTGGCGAGGTGCGCCATGTAGCGCTTGCCGACCAGGCCCGAGGAGTTGGCCAAGCCCCTCGGATGCTTGCCGCCGGCCGACTGCAGCAACAACGCGGCCGAGTTCACGGCCCCGCACGCCACCACCACCGTCGATGCATTGACCCGCACCGTGCCATCGGGCCGTTGGACTTCAACCGATTCGATTCTGCGGCCCGACGGGTCGGTCAGCAGCCTGCGCGCGTGGGCGTGCGTCCAGAGTTCGACGTTCGCGTGCTCCAGCGCTGGCTTGATGCCACAGACCTCGGCATCGCTCTTGGCGTGAATGCGGCACGGGAACGAGTTGCACGTGTTGCACAACTGACAGCCCCCTTCTTCACCCGGCCTGATCAACCCGAGTGGCAACGGAGATGGATGCAGGCCCTGGCGGCGCAGGCCCTCGACCAGTTCCGCCATCCCCCGTGCATGGGCAATCGCCTCGTGGGGAAAAGGCCCGCGTTTCGGCTCCGTCGGATCGATGCCGTGCTGCCCATGAACGTGATACAGCCGCTCGGCGTGATCGTAATACGGCGCCAGCGTGTCGTAGTCGATCGGCCATGCCGGTGAGATGCCGTCGGCATGTTCCATCTCGTGAAAGTCTTCGCGGCGCAGGCGATAGAGGACGCTGCCCCAGAACTTGGTGTTGCCGCCCACGCCGTAGTGGGTGTACGGCTGGAAATCCTGCCCCGTGGCGTCGAGCCAGCGGTCGGCG
>JACCSI010000203.1 GCA_013813075.1 Acidobacteriota bacterium
GTGCTCGATGGCGCTGACGCGTAACTGCGTCGGTGTGCGACCGCGCGAGGTGTTGGCGGCCTCCTCGCTCCACGCCGCGAACACCAGGCCCAGCATGCGATGCGCGTCGACGTTCTTGGGATCAAGCGTCAGCGCGCGCTCGGCGGCGGCGACTGCCTGCTCCCCGTCGTTCTGACGCGCATGAAAACCGGCCAGCTCCGCGTTGATTTCGGCCGACTTCGGATCGAGCGCGAGGGCGCGGTCCAGCGCTTCCAGCGCGCCCTTGTTGTCACCCTGGGCCTCCAAGCGGCGGGCGATCAGGAACTCGAAGTAGGCCTGCCCCAAGGATGGAGGCGCCGGCGCCGGCTGCGCCACCGCCGTGCCACTGCCGGCCAACACGACCACGAGAATCACGGCGAAACGCATATGTGAATCTTAAACGGTTCCAGAGGGTAATATTCCCCTCTATGCCGCTCGACCCCGAACTGCTGGAAATTCTGGCGTGTCCAGCCTGCAAAACTCCCATACAGCTCGTGAACAATGGCGCCGCCCTGAAATGCGCACAATGTCACCGCGTCTACCCGATCAGGGACGACATCCCGGTGATGCTGATCGACGAAGCCACGGTCGAACCCTGAAGATCCTGCTCGTCCGGCTGCGGCTCATTGGCGACGTCGTCTTCACGACGCCGGCGATTACGGCGCTGCGGCAACGCTTCCCGACCGCCCGGATTTCGTATCTTGTGGAACTCGTAGCCGAACCCGTCGTGCGCGGCAACCCCCATCTGGATGAGGTCATCGTCGTCGAGCGCCCGCGCGGTTGGCGTCGTCTCCGATATGACCTCGCCCTGGCCGCGCGTCTCCGGCGCGCCCGCTTCGATCTCGTCATCGACTTCCATGGCGGGCCGCGAAGCGCGTGGCTGACGCGCGCGACGGGTGCCGCACGGCGAATTGGCTATGCGCTGCCCGGTCGAGGCTGGGCGTACACCGAGATGTTGCCGTGGACGCCTGCGCTGGTGCCGCCGCGTCACTCCGTTGAAAATCAATTCGACCTGCTGCGCCCCCTCGGCATTCCAGGCGCCGCGTCCGAGGTGCCACCGGTGGAGATGGCGGAGGATGCTGCTGCCGCAACGTCCGTCGCCCGTCGGCTGCAAAACGCGGGCGTGCCCGCCGACAGCGCGCTGGTCGTGATGCACGTCAGCGCCGGCAACCCGTTCCGGCGCTGGCCCGCGGGCCACTTTGCCGAGGTGGCGGCCACTCTCGCCCGCGCCCAGTCGTCCAGGCGCATTATCATCAGCTCTGGCCCCTCCGAGCGCGACTCTGCCGATATCATTGCGGCATCGGCGCAGTCGCTGGCCCCAGACGTGGCCGAGCGGATCCTGCGGTGCGGCGAGTTCGATCTGGCCGAATTGCGCGCGCTGGTCGCCCGTGCCGCGTTATACATCGGCGGCGACAGCGGGCCAATGCACATCGCCGCGACAACCACGGTCCCGATCGTGGCGTTGTTTGGACCGACGTTGCCGCAACGATCGATACCGTGGCGGACGTCGGGGACCAGCGCCATCGGCGTCGATGCTGGCCCGCTGCCCTGCCGCCCGTGCCACCAGCGCCGCTGCGAGCCGGGCGACTTTCGGTGTCTGACGCGCATCGAGCCGGCGCGCGTCATCGCCGCGGCCGAACAGTTATTGCACGTGGAGAATTCTCGAACGTGACCACCGTGAGTGTCACCGCAGGCGCCCCGACACGCGACCGCATGGACCAGGTCGGGCTGCTGTCGTTGATCGCACTGGTCGCCGCCGCGCAGTTGTCGATCGCGATCGCGCAAATCATGCTCACCGTCGCCGCCGCGTGCTGGTTGGCAGGGCACGCCACACGGCGGCAACGGCTCGAGGCGCCACCGTTCTTCTGGCCGCTGGTCGGCTACGCCGCCTTGACGCTGCTTGCGGCTGGCTTCTCCCGTGACCCGGCCGCGAGCGTGACCGACAGCAAACAGCTCGTGCTCTTTGTGCTGATTCCTGTCGTCTACGACTTTGCACGCGGGGCGCGCGCACGCACTCTGCTCACGGTCATCATCACGATTGGCGCCATCAGCGCGCTGGTCGGCATCGTCCAGTACGGCGTGCTCAATTACGACGTGTTGCGACGCCGGCCGCAGGGCACGCTGTCGCACTGGATGACCTATTCCGGTACCTTGATGCTGGTCATCTGTGCCACCGTCGCGAGGCTGCTGTTCGACACCCGCGATCGCGGTTGGTCCGCCGTCGTCATGCCGGCGCTGGTTGTCAGCCTGATTCTCACCGGCACGCGCAGCGCCTGGGTTGGCGCCACCGCGGGTGTCGGGGTGCTGTTCCTGATGCGCGACTTCCGGCTGATGGCGCTGCTCCCCATTGTCACCGCCGGCATTATCGCCGTGGCGCCGACGCAAGTGACCGATCGGATTTACTCGATGTTTGACCTGAATGACCCCACCAGCCGCGATCGCGTGGCGATGCTCGAGGCGGGCGTGGACATGGTTCGGGATCACCCGTTGACGGGGGTCGGTCCGGAAATGGTGGGGCGCGTCTATCCGGATTACCGAGTCGCGTCTGCCGTGCAGGAAAACAACATGCACCTGCACAACGTGCCGATGCAGATTGCCGCTGAACGCGGACTCCCGGCGCTCGCCCTATGGCTCTGGTTTATCGCCTCTGCGGCCGCCGGTTTGAAGGCACTCGCTGGTCGCTTACGTCACCGCGTGCTGGTCGCCACCGCCATGGCTGCGGTTGCCGCGATGCTGACTGCCGGCTTGTTCGAGTACAACTTTGGTGACTCAGAATTCCTGATGCTCTTTTTGATTCTCCTGACGCTGCCATTTGCCGCCGTGCGTGACGGCGGCCTCCCCGAGTGAGTGCCGGTCTTCCCCCGCTCGGGTCCGACCGGGCGCGCGCGATTGTCGCGGCCATGCCTCGCACTCGCCTGCTGGTCCTGGGGGATGTCATGCTCGATCAGTTCATTGTCGGTCGGGTGAGCCGCATCTCGCCGGAAGCGCCGGTGCCGGTCGTCGCCTACGAGCGCGACGACTACCGTGCAGGGGGCGCGGCCAACGTGGCATTGAATGCGCGGGCCCTCGGCGCCACCGTGGAC
>JACCSI010000616.1 GCA_013813075.1 Acidobacteriota bacterium
GGGTTCGAGTCGCTGGCGCGATGGACTCGCAACGGACAGGCAGTTTCTCCGGCCACGTTCATTCCAATCGCCGAGGAGTTGGGGATTATCGAGCCGCTCGGGACCTGGGTGCTGCAGCAAGCGTGCCGCGCGTTTGCGGACTGGCAGCGCCGATACCCCGGGCGCGGCCTCGAATTCATCACCGTCAACGTGTCGGCGCGCCAACTGATGCAGCAGAACTTCTTGCGCATCATCGAACGCGCGGTGGAGCACGCCGAGCTGCAACCGTCTGATGTTCGACTCGAAATCACCGAGACGGCGCTCATGGACAGTCCTGACTCAGCGGCCGAAGTGCTGAGGGACCTGCGTGACTTCGGCGTCAAAATCTATCTTGACGACTTCGGCACGGGGTGTTCGTCGCTCAGTCACCTGCACAAGCTTCCGGTCGATGTCCTGAAGATCGATCGCTCGTTTGTCACCAGTCTGTTGATTCCCGACCGGCCCGCGATGGTCGAAAGCATCCTGGCGCTGGCCAGAACGCTCAAGACCGGCGTCGTTGCGGAAGGCATCGAGCACGAGGCGCAAGCGCGCGAGCTCGAGCGCCTGGGCTGCACGCACGCGCAAGGGTATCTGTTTTCGCGTCCCCTGGCCGTCCGAGCCGTCGAAGAGCTCCTGACTGCGAACCAACCTCTCGGCCCCAAGCAGGGACGGCCCCCGGCCTCTCTGGACTCGCTCACGTGGCCAGTGCCGAATCCAGCACGACGTGTCTCCGCGGACGTCCCGACGCCCGTTCTCGTGCGCGATCTCCCTGACCCGACACGCGTCTGACGCCGCGATCAATCCTCGAGGAGCTTACCGATCGGCCGCAGATCTTCGACACGATCGCAGGCGGCCTTGAGTGCCATCATGATTGGCACCGCCAGCAGCGTTCCCCACAGGCCCCACAGCCAACTCCAAAAAAGAAGGCCCGCGAAAATGGCCACCGCGTTGATCTGGGCGACGCGGCTCATAAGGAGCGGCGTCAGAATCCAGCCTTCCAGGGCGGTGATGAGCAGCGCAATGCCGGCCACCGTCAATGCCATGGGCACAGTGCCGAATTGCATGTAGGCAATCAACGCGAGACCGCCCGTGACGATGAGGGGACCGAAATACGGAATGGAGTTCAAGATGCCGGCAGCGAGCCCCCAGACCACGGCGTTGGAAAGACCGATCCACCACAGTGCGAGCCACGTGAGGACGCCGACGAGGACGCTCGTGAAGATCTGGACCATGAGAAAGGCTTCTATCTGCGTCGCGATCTCATTCAAGACCTGCACGGTCAGCTTCTGATGGGTGAGTGTCGGCCCCATGACTTCCACAAGCCGGCGCTTGAAGAGATCATCAGTGACGAGAAGAAAATACGCCAGGAACAGGACCATGACGACGCCGCCGGCGATTGACATGACTCCCGCCGGCCCCCACCGGATGTATTCACTGAGACCGACGGCGGGTTCTTCGACCTGAACACGAACGACTCCCGCCGGCGTCTCGCTCGGCCCCGCGACTTCGGCAGCCGTCTTATCTAGCTCGGTCGCGGCCTGCTGTAACTTCTCCATGGCGCCGGGCGGGCGATTACGGTTGGCTCTCATCGTCGCGCGCAGCTTCTGCGTTGCAGCCGGCACCTCGTTGATGACCTCAATGACATTGTCGCTGATCCCATAGGCGAGGCCGCCGACGGCGCCGACGAGCGCGAAAATGGCGAACGCAGCGCCAAGCACTCGCGGAACACGCCAGTGCTGGAGCCGATCCACCAACGGATCCAGTGCGTAAAAGAGCACTGCGGCAAGAACGAACGGGATGAGGACATCCCGCATGTATTGCAGCAAGAGAATGACCGCGCAGATGGCGAGAATGCGTAATGCCGGGTTCTTGCCTAACAGCGACCGCCTGAGTCCGCGACCGCTTTCGGTGTCGATAGAACCTGTTGACGAATCTTCTGGTGTCGCAGAAGCCGGTTCGGTGTCTGTGGAATTCACGCGGACAGCCTATATCGCGAAGTGAATTCCCAGTGCAACGCTGAAACGACGCCGGCCCGCGAACGACGGCTCGTTTGCGGGGCGAGCTTCGATAATTAGCGGGTATCGCGGACCGGCGCGTCGCATCGTCATATTGCTCAGTCGGACAGCGGACTTTCGCGCTCAGCGCGTGCGCGCTCCTGAGGCGTCAACGGAGCGCCCTTGACGGCTTCGTCATAGGCCACATTCTGATCGGGACGATCGTTCACCTCCGGTGGCGGCTCGTGACCGCCGCGGCTGCGTTCGCGCGTCACCGGTATGAGTTCGTCGTCATCATGTAAGTCGGGCTGGTTGATTGGGTCAGGCATAGACATTTCCTCGTGACGGCTCGTATGCAAAGGTACCGCCGACGAACCCAGCTCGACTGCCGGTCGGTGCCAAGAGGCAACGGCTGTGGACTGGCCGATCGCGCCTATACTCGTCGCCGAGACAACATCACCCACCTGCCGCTGCGAAACCCGCTTCACCGGACAGGCGCAAGCATTGCCGGCGGCATTGAAGGACGACGAGGCGACCATCCTGTGACCAGAACTTTGTTGGGCACGCTGCTTATCGCGGCTGTGGCTGGGTGTTCGGGCGGCGTGCCCGGCACGTCGGGAATCTCCCAGGGGACTGCCGACACCTGGCCCCAGAAGTGGTGCGACGCTGAACCGGGTACCACGAAAGAAAAACTCGTGGCGCTGATGGGTGC
>JACCSI010000226.1 GCA_013813075.1 Acidobacteriota bacterium
GGTGCCTGCCGGTAAGTACGCGAACACCTGGTCGCCGACCACGAATGTCAAATGGCGCGTGTCAGTACCAGGTAACGGCAACTCGTCGCCGATTGTCTGGGGTGACCGCATTTACCTGACCACGTCGCAGGACTACGGCCGCAAATTGTCGATGCTCGCGTTCAGCCGGGCTGATGGCAAGAAACTGTGGGAAACGTTCATTCCACAGGACGGCATCGAGCAGGTGCACGAGAAGAACGGCCACGCGTCAGCCACGCCGGTGACGGATGGCCAGAGGATTTACGCGTCATTCGGACGCCACGGGCTGACTGCGTTCGACCTCGCAGGCAAAATCGTCTGGCAGCGGAAGTTTGGCGTCATCGACAATTATCACGGTCCAGCAGGCTCGCCGATTCTCTACAAGGATCGTCTTTTTCTGTATCAGGATCACAAGGGCTCCGGCGTGCAGAACGCGTTTGTCGCCGCGTTCGATACCAAGACCGGCAAGACGGTGTGGGAAACGCCGCGCACCGAAACAGTGGGATGGGGGACGCCTGTCGTGATCAACAGCGGCACGCGGGACGAGGTCATCGTCAACAGTCAGCGGCGGGTCGCGGCCTACGACCCCGGCACCGGCGCAGAACTCTGGACGGTCCGCGGCATGACGTTCGAGGTCATCCCGACGCCGGTCGTCGGTGAAGGGCTGGTGTTCACCTCGTCTGGCCGCGCCGGTCCGACGCTGGCGATTCGTCCGGGCGGCAGTGGCGACGTGACCGACACCCATGTGGCGTGGAGCACGCCCAAGGGCTCGCCGTTCGTACCGTCGGGGATCGTGCACGACGGGTTGCTGTATCTGGTCAACGACATGCAGAGCATTCTGACGGTGTACGAGGCCAAGACCGGTGCGCTGGTCTATCAGGGCCGCATGGGCGTTGCGCAGCGCGAGGGCTTCTCGGCGTCACCGGTAGTGGTCAATGACGAGCTCTACTTCACCAACGACGATGGCGAGACGTTCGTGGTCAAGGCGGGCCGCGAGTTCACCCTGCTGCACACCAACTCGCTTGGCGAGCGCACGCTGGCGTCGCCGGCGCTGGTCGACGGCATCTGGTACTGGCGGACCGCAGGTCACCTCGTCGCCATTCAATGAACCTCGACCGGCGGCTCGTCGAAGGCGTGACAGTCATCACGGTGGCGGGTCGGATGACCGGCCTCGATTCACCGGGTCAATTGAAGGAACTGGTGACCGGCGCACTGGGCGCCGGCGACCGCGACATTCTGTTGAATCTCGGACAGCTGTCGTTCGTCGACAGCTCCTTCATCGGCGAGCTCGTGTCGTGCTGTCTTGCGGTCGCGCGCCTCGGCGGCCGCCTAAAGCTTGCCTGCCCGGTGAGACGCGTGCAGGAATTGTTGCTGATCACGCGCTTGACGACGATTATCGAATCGTTCGAGACGGAATCGATGGCCGTGGCCAGTTTTCGCAGGCCCGCGCATTAATGCGGCTTGCGCCAGCCCGCGCCTGATCAGGCACTGCCGCCTGTGAACGCTGAACCTTCACCAACCTTATGTCCGCACACGACGTCATTGCGAACCTGAAAGAGCTGGCGACCCGCACGGCCACGCCCGACGGCGCGCAGCGACTGGCGTGGGGGCCAGTCTGGCGCGATGCGCGCGAGTGGTTCAACGGCAAGCTGGCTTCGATCGGCCTGGAGCCGACGCTCGATGCCGCCGGCAACAGTTGGGTGACGCTGCCCGGCCAATCCGACCGCGCCGTCATCATCGGCGGCCACCTCGATTCGGTCCCCAACGGCGGATGGCTCGATGGTTCGCTTGGCGTTCTGGCGGCGTTCGAGGCGCTGCGGATGTTTACCCATCACCGGCCGCGGCTGACGCTCAAGCTGGTTGACTGGGCCGACGAAGAAGGCGCGCGCTTCAGCCGCAGCCTGCTCGGTTCTTCTGCCGCCAGCGGCAGCCTGAAACTCGATGATGTTCGCCACCTGGTCGACAAGGATGGGACACGTCTCGTCGACGCCCTGCGCGAGAACGGCGTCGTGCTCGACCGCATGCTCGACGCGCACGACCAGCTCAGGGCGGTAAACGCCGCCGCGTATCTGGAGCTGCACATCGAACAGGGTCCGGCGCTGGAGGACGCCAACCAGCCGGTCGGCGTGGTTGGCGGGATTGTGGGCATCACCTGGATCGAAGTCACCATCACTGGCCAGTCGGATCATGCCGGGCCATCGCCAATGCGCCTGAGGCGGGACCCGCTGGTGGCGGCGTCGGAGATCTTCCAGGGCGTCGAGCGGATCGCCATCATGGAAGATGAGATCGCGGTGGCGACCGTTGGCCGGGTGAGCGTTGAGCCAAATGTGATCAACACCATTCCGGGCACGGTCGTGTTCAGCGTCGACTTCCGGCATCCGGATGGCGAGGTGCTGGCG
>JACCSI010000620.1 GCA_013813075.1 Acidobacteriota bacterium
CTTCGGTGCAGCCAGATGCGCCGTTTCACGGCCTCGAAGGCTTCAAGCACATGGAAACGGCGATTGTCCCAGGGATTTACGACGACACCCTGGCGGATCGCGATCTGCGAGTAGCCACCGATGATGCATATGCGATGACGCGCCGGCTGGCGGCTGAAGAAGGGTTACTCGTGGGGATTTCGAGAGGCGCCAGTCTCGTGGGTGCCATGAAGATGCTTCACGATGACGGCAGGAGCGCCGCGTTTTCACAGGCGCCGTCCCCGCGGGTCGTGGTTGTCATCTTCCCAGACGGCGGCGAGCGTTACCTGTCCGAGAGCTTCTGGAGCGAGGCGGACTAGTGGCCGTGACACTCGGCAGCGGGGTGCTCGAGGCGATAGCCGCGCACGGCCGGGAGACGTATCCCAACGAATGCTGCGGTGCGCTGATTGGGCGTGGTGGCGAGGCGTCGGAGTCGTATGCGCTGCCGAACACGACCGAAGAAGGCCCTCGCCGCCGCTTTCTGGTACGACCCGCGGACTATCGTGCCGCCGAAACGCGCGCGACTGACACCGGCCGAGAGCTGCTTGGCTTCTATCACTCCCACCCCGATCACCCCGCGCAACCGTCGCAGTACGACCTCGACCACGCGTGGCCATTTTTTTCCTACGTAATCATCTCGGTGCGCGGCGGCGACGTGCGCGAGCTTCGCTCGTGGCGCTTGCGCGACGACCGATCGCAATTCGACGAAGAAGAGGTGTGCTGAATGGCCGTCAAAGTTCATATCCCGACCCCGCTTCGCCCTTTTACGGACAAGCTCGACGTCGTTGACGTCGAGGGCGCGACCGTCGGCGAGTTGCTCACGAATCTGACGACGAAGTTCTCCGGCTTGCGACAGCATTTATTTACACCCGAGGGCCGGATGCGCAGCTTTGTCAACGTCTACGTCAATGACGAAGACATCCGCTACCTGCAAAAGGACCAGACGCCCGTCAAGGCGGACGATTCCGTCAGCATCATTCCGTCAGTGGCCGGTGGCTCGAGTGCCACCGTGGCCCCGACCGCGCTGCCGCAGCTGTCCGGTGACGAAGTGCAGCGCTACAGCCGTCATTTGATTCTGCCCGAGGTCGGGATGGATGGTCAGCGGACCTTGAAGGCGGCGAAAGTGCTGTGCATCGGCGCCGGCGGACTGGGCTCGCCGGCCGCGATGTATCTCGCGGCCGCCGGTGTCGGCACTCTGGGCATCGTCGACTTCGACGTGGTTGACACAAGCAACCTGCAGCGGCAGATCCTCCACGGCACGCCCGATATTGGTCGTCCGAAACTGGAGTCGGCCAAGGACCGGCTGTTCTCGCTCAATCCGAATGTACACGTCGAGACCTACGAAACGGCGCTCAGTTCGGAGAACGCACTGCGCTTGTTCGAGCCCTACGACGTCATTCTCGATGGCACTGACAACTTCCCGACGCGGTATCTCGTGAATGACGCGTGTGTCTTGCTCGCCAAGCCAAATGCGTACGGCAGCATTTTTCGATTCGAAGGCCAGGCGTCGGTGTTTGCGACCAAGAACGGCCCCTGTTATCGCTGCCTCTATCCCGAGCCGCCACCGCCGGGACTTGTTCCGAGCTGCGCGGAAGGCGGTGTGCTCGGCGTGCTGCCCGGCATTATCGGCACGATACAGGCGACCGAAACCATAAAGCTCATTCTCGGCGCCGGCGAACCGTTGATTGGCCGCTTCCTGATCTATGACGCGCTGCGCATGCGCTTTCGAGAGCTGAAGTTGCGCAAGGACGCCGAGTGCCCGGTCTGCGGCATGCACCCGACCGTGACGGCGTTAATCGACTACGAACAGTTTTGCGGGGTGAAGCCCGCCGCGGAGGACGGCGTGAACGATGCGATTACCGACGAGATGCTACCGCGGGAACTGAAGGAACGCCTCGATCGGGGTGAAGCGATTGTGGTCGTGGACGTGCGCGAGCCGCAGGAGTATCAGATCAATCGAATCGCCGGGTCGACGCTCATTCCGCTTGGCGAACTGCCGCAGCGCTTCGGGGAGCTCGATGCCAACGCTGCCATCGTGTGCCAGTGCAAATCGGGGGTCCGGAGCGCCAAAGCGACCGGGTTCCTGCGGTCAATCGGGTTCAAAAACGTGAGGAATTTGGCGGGGGGCATTCTCGGCTGGATTGATCAGGTCGATCCTAGCCAGCCCAAGTATTAAGGCTTCGCAGACGCGGAGAGTTGTAAACTGCTAAAATAGGACTTAGAAGGTCGGAT
>JACCSI010000271.1 GCA_013813075.1 Acidobacteriota bacterium
CCAGTGCGCTCGGTGCACCGCGGAGTTCGTACGACTGGCGGCCGACGCGAGCGTGTTGCGCGAGGCGGCCTTTGCCGACGCGGACGCCGTGTTCGACGAGGCGATGCTCGATGCACAGCGGACGCGCATTCTCGATCGGCTCGCCCATCTTGGGAAGGCCGCGCGTGTTCTCAGTTTCCCGCGGCGCTCGCGCCACACGACGATGCCGGTCAAGTCGGGAAGCCGCCGCTGGATCAGCGTCGCGGCGGTCGCCGGTCTCATTATCGGACTGGTAACGGGACAGATGCTTCACTTTGCGCCTTGGAATCCGGCAGGCTTGCGCGACGACTCGTTCGTAACCTCGCAGGCGCCGTTCCGGCAGGTCGGCGGGGCCATGGTGCCGACTTCGATCCCGTGGCTCAGCGACGATGAATTGCTCGACGATGTCGAGGCTGCGGTGCGACTCCCCCGCGCTCACTCGTTGCGGGCCCTCGACGCCTTCACACCGAGCTCCAGCGACCTGCTCTCGATGGGACGCTGACGGCGTGCCGCCCGTTATCTTCCGCAAGGGCCTCGATCTCAAACACGAGGTCGCCGGGGTCCTGGCCGACAGCTATCACAGTCAGCTCGTCCAGCAGATCAAGGACAGCGACTACCGCTATCGTGCCGGGCGACTCTCAATTTTTCTCGCTCGGGAGTTCGGCTTCTGCTACGGCGTCGACCGCGCGGTCGATTACGCGTATCAGGCGCGCAAGCGCTTCCCCGACCGCAATGTCTTTCTCACGGGCGAGATCATCCACAACCCGCACGTCAACGATCAGCTCCGCGCCCAGGGCATTCGCATTCTCACAGACGACGGAGAAAGCGCCGGCGCCGTCACCCCCGAGGACGTCGTGATCCTGCCGGCCTTTGGCGTGACCGTCGGCGAGCTGCTCCGGCTGTCCACGGTGGGCTGTACGCTGGTCGATACGACCTGCGGGTCGGTCTTGAACGTGTGGAAGAACGTCACGCGTTACGCGAAGGACGGTTACACCTCGGTGATCCACGGCAAGTTCTGGCACGAGGAAACGCAGGCGACTGCATCGCAGGCGTTGCAGACGCCGGGCGGGCACTACCTGGTCATCCTCGACCGAGCGGAGGCGCGGAGCGTCTGCGATTACATCCGCGGCGAAGGCCATCGGGAGTCATTTTTCGATCGCTTTGCCAAGGCCGCCTCGCCAGGCTTCGATCCGGATGTGCATCT
The DNA here is from genome assembly GCA_013813075.1 of Acidobacteriota bacterium. Taxonomy (GTDB): domain Bacteria; phylum Acidobacteriota; class Vicinamibacteria; order Vicinamibacterales; family UBA2999; genus JACCSI01. The sequence continues at coordinate 1,223 of JACCSI010000271.1, forward strand.
GCAACGAGTCGGCTGCGCCAACCAGACGACCATGCTCAGCACCGAATCGATGCAGGTCGGCGAGATGTTTCGTGACGCCATGCGCGCACGCTACGGCGACAACAATCTGGCGCAGCGCTTTCGCGCCTTCGACACGATTTGCAGCGCGACGCAGGATCGACAGGATGCGGTGGTCCGGCTGCTCAGCGAGGAACCGCTCGACTTGATGCTGGTCATCGGCGGCTACAACAGCAGCAATACTTGCAATCTCGCCAAGATTTGCGCCGACCGGGTACCGACCTATCACATTGCCGACCCAGAGGGCCTGCTGTCGGCCACGGACATTCGGCACCGGCCGGTGCACGAGAAAGTGGAAGTGGTGAGCCGCGAGTGGCTGGCGACGACGGGCCCAATCCGCGTGGGCCTCACATCGGGGGCGTCAACGCCCGACAACCTGGTCGAAGTGGCGATTAAAAAGCTCGAAGCGTTCACCTCGTCTTCGCCGGCGCCACAGCGGTTCTGACGTTCGCGCGGCGTCCCACAGGCACCATGACCACGATCGGCGGGGTGCTGGCAGTTCCGGCACGCTTCCCGTAAACAGTGCGCGCCGGAGCGTCGTAAGCCGGTCAGACGCACTATGCACATGTCCCGTAAGTTGTTTATTTGTCTCACTTTGTCATTGGTCGCCCTGGCCTGGGCGCAACCCGCTCACGCGCAGCGCTTCCGCTGGTGGAACGACGAGGCCTTCGTCAAGCAACTGGCGCTGACGCCCGACCAAAGCGTGCGCATCGAGGCGGTCTTCCAGGCCGCCCAGCCAGCGTTGCGGGCACAGTCGCGCGCCCTGTCGATGCTCGAGGACGAACTTTCCAAGTTGGTGCAGGAAGCTCGTGTCGAAGAGTCGGAGGTGGACTTCTTCGTCGCGAAAGTCGAATCCGCACGTGCGGAGCTGGCCAAGACGCGTACGATGATGATTTACCGCATCCGCCGCATCATGACGCTGGATCAGCACGTGAAGCTGCAATCGTTATTCGAGCAGCGTGAAAAGGACCGCCGTGGCAAGGGCCACGGTCAGAAGTAGCGTTGTTCCCGACCCGTACAAGGACATGAAGATGCAAGTTCGAAGTGTGGTCGCTGCCGCGGCTATTCTCCTGTGGTCTGCCGTCGCGTCGGCACAGCCTGCCGAACCGCAGACGCAGGACACGTTGGTCCGTGACGCGCTCGCCCGCTATCAGGCCGGGCTCGACGCCCTGCAGAACGGGTCCACCCCCGCGCAGACCACGTCCGCACTGCAGACCGGACGTCCGGTGCGCGAAGTGCGGCTCGCCGACGTCGTGCAGCTGGCGCTGGAAAAAAACCTGGACATCGCCGTGGAGCGACTCAACCCTCAGGGCGTGGACCTCCAGATCGCCGGATTGCGGAACACCTACAAGCCGACGGTCACCTCGGCGATTGGCCAGCGCGATAACACGCAGCTCCCCCGCGACCAGCTGCAGGGTGGGCAACGCGTCTCCGTCGCGACGACGACCTACAACGCCGGGGTGGTCCAGAACCTGCCCTGGTTGGGTTCAAACGTGGCGGTCTCCTGGAACAACAACAGGCAGGATTCCTCGAGCAACTTCGTCACGTTCAATCCCACCTACACCTCCGGTCTGACGGCGACGTTCACGCAACCGCTGCTTCGAGGGCTCTTCATCGATCAAACCCGCCAGCAGATCGCCATTACCCAAATCAATCGCGAGATTTCTGAGGAAACCCTGCGCGCAACTGTGACCCAGACGCTGGCTAACGTCCGGAATGCGTATTGGGACCTGGTCTTTGCCCGCAGTGCCGTGGACGTCGCGGAACGAGCGCTCTCGCTCGCCGACAAACTGGTCGAGGACAACAAGGCGCGCGTCGAAGTCGGCACGCTGGCGCCGCTCGACATTGTGCAGGCCGAGGCCGAGGCGGCAAATCGTCGCCAGACGCTGGCCGTGGCAGAAGCGACCTTGCAGACGGCGGAACTCTCGTTGAAGCGCTACATCGTCAGCGGCACCGAGGACCCGCTGTGGCGCCAGGAGCTGCTCCCCATCGATCTGCCGTCGCTCGAACCGCCGCCGACCGACATCGAGGGCGCGGTGCGCCGCAGTCTGGAGCGCCGCACGGACCTGATTAACGCACGGAAGAACATTCAGAGCTCGGACATCTCTCTCCGATATTTCCGGAACCTGACCTTACCGGAGATCGATTTTGTCGCGAGTTATGGCTCTCAGGGTATCGGCGGCACCAGCATCAAGCGCGCGGGCCTCGGCTCGGACATCATCACCGAAACCATTGCCGGCGGTTACAGCGACGCGCTCCGCCTGCTGACCAACCGCGACTACCCGAACTGGAACGTGCAGTTTAACGTCAGCTACAACTTGTTCGGGAGTCTCGCGGACGCCAATTACGCCCGCGCCCGCGTGCAGAGAAACCAGTCGCAGGCGCGGCTGCGCACGCTCGAACTGCAGGTCGCGACCGAGGTCACCAACGCAGCCCTCTCGGTGCAGAGCAACTTGAAGCGCGTGGAAGCGGCGGTGGCGGCGCGCGAGCTCGCCGAAAAACGGCTCGAAGCCGAGCAGAGCAAGTTCGAAGTCGGCATGACCACCAATTTCTTCGTCGTACAGGCGCAGCGCGACTTGCGCGATGCACAGAACGCGGAGCTGCGGGCCCTGGCCGATTACCGCAAGTCCCTGGTGATCTTCGAACGCGTCCAGGAAGCGCCGGGTGGCGGCGGGGGTGGTGGCAACATCGGGGGCACCGCTATCGGGGGCAACAC
>JACCSI010000286.1 GCA_013813075.1 Acidobacteriota bacterium
ACAGTGCCTTCGAGCGGGCGGGTCTTCGACGCATCCCACCCTGACGCTTTCATCGTCGCCACCTTGACCGCGTCAACCCGGCTCACTTGCCCGGCGCCCATGGCCCGCGTCTGATGTCTGTCCGTGAAAATCACCGCGTTCGATTTGACGTGCGCCATCACCCGCCAGGCGAAGCGCAGTGCGTGCCATTCGTCGGCCGACGGCTGCCGCTGCGACACCACTTTCAGGTTATCTGCCGGCCACGGCATCTTCGCCTCCTCAACTTCGTCGCGTTGCTGCAGCAGAAGCGCGCCGAGAATCGACCGCCATTCGCGGGCGTGCACACCGGCGTTCGCGAGAGCCGCAAAGTCGGCGGTCACAATCCGCATGTTGGCCTTGGCCTGCAGAATGGCCGCGGCGTCCGGCAGCACCGCTGGTGCCACGACGGCCTCGATGAACGTGGACACAAGGGCACGTGCTGTGAGCTCGTCGACAGGGCGGTTGAGTCCGACGATGCCTCCGAAGGCGGCAAGCGCATCGGCATCACGCGCACGCGTGTAGGCCTCGACGATACGATCACCGGTCGCGGCGCCGCAGGGATTGGTGTGTTTGATCACGCACGCAGCGGGCTCGGCAAACTCCATGACGATGCGAGCTGCGGCGTCGAGATCCAGCAGGTTGGTGAAGGACAGCTCCTTGCCCTGCAGGATGGTCGCCGCGCCGAGGCCCGCGGGCGGCTCGAACGCATACCACGCCGCAGGTTGATGCGGATTCTCGCCATAGCGCAGGTCGCGAAGCTTCCGCGCCTCGATGGTCAATTGCGGCGGCGCCAGCGGCACGGTATCGTTCGGCGTGACGCGCGTGAATGTCGAGTCGTCGACGGTGATCTCGCGGAGCGTCGTGGCAATGGCACTGTCGTAGGCGCCGGTGTGAGCAAACGCCCGGCGTGAGAGATCGAAACGGAAGGCCGGTGTTGGTCCGCCGTCGCGATCAAGTGCCGCAAGCACCGACATGTAGTCTGTCGGGTTTACTACGACGAGCACGTCCTGGAAATTCTTTGCGGCAGCCCGCACCAGGCTGGGACCACCGATATCGATATTCTCGATCAGTTCGTGAAAGGCAATGCCCGGCGTTGCCGCGGTTTGAACAAACGGATACAGGTTCACGCACACGACGTCCACGAGCCCGATACCGTGCGTCCGCGCCTTCTCCAGATCCTCGGCGTGCGAGCGCCTGGCGAGAATGCCCCCGTGAATGTGCGGATGCAGAGTCTTGACGCGGCCATCCATCATTTCCGGAAAACCCGTGACATCAGAGACATTGACGACCGGCAGTCCCGCATCGGTCAACGTCCGCCCGGTGCCACCGGTCGAGACCAATTCGAAACCGCGCTGCAGCAGGCCGCGGGCGAAGTTCACCAGACCCGTTTTGTCCGACACACTCAAAATTGCACGTCGCATGCACACCCTTCCGGCGAATCAAACGCGAAAGAAAGAAACTGTGAAATAGTGCGATTTATTCAATGGAACCGCAATTGACACCTGCCGCGCTGGGCCGGTATTATCCCCTTGCGGTCCGGCTAGTCGGACCCCAGAAGGCCGCATTTCGCGGCTTTTGTTTTGTCACGAGGTCGGCCCGACCGATGGGCCATCACGTGAAGACAGTCTGGTAGCAACGCTACCAGCAAGCCAGGAAGAAGAAACGATGCGCATTACAGGCAAGGTCAAGTGGTTCAACAACGCCAAGGGGTACGGGTTCATCGAGCGCGAAGGCGGCAGCGATGTATTCGTGCACTACTCGGCCATCCAGGGCTCGGGGTTCCGCTCACTTGAAGAGGGACAGAACGTCGAGTTCGAAATCGTCGATGGCCCCAAGGGTCCTCAGGCCGGCAACGTCGTCCGGATCTGACGCGCTTGACTTGCCCGGCGCTGGATTCCTCCGGCGCCGGGTCTTCGCACTACCCGCCCTTCAGCGCTTTTGCGGTCAACGTTACTTTCCCATCCTTCACGACCACCCGAAACGCGACTTCGGAATCACCATCGCCAAGTTTGCTGACCTGCGCGCGTATCACTTCCACGAAGCGGTGATAGGGCACGGGCGCCTCGCCTGATTCGGTCCGTGCAGCGGCCAGGCGCTCGTAGAGATCTTTCATGCGCTCCGCCTCCTGCATGGGATCGCGGAACGACGCGACATGGACGACCCGGTTTCTGGCGTACCCCCCTTCGTCTACCTCGATGGGGGCGGTCGGCGGCGGCGGCGGCGGCGGGGCTTTCGGTGGCGGCGCGGTCGCACGGCGGCCCGGAACCGCCCGGCCTTCTTCTTTTGCCTTCAGTGTCTTCTCCCACAGTTCGCAGAACGACGCGTAACGCGCCTGGAGCGTACTGAAGCGAAACCTTTCCGCGGTATTACGCAGCGTCATGCGATCGAAGCGCTTGACCATCGCGTCAACCCGTGCGCGTGTTTCCCACGGCAGACGCGGCAAGCGGCCAGCGAAGAACATGTTGTACTCAGCTTCAAGGCGCTTGATCTCGCCCTCTAGCTGCGACATCTCCCGGTCGAATTCGCTGCCTTTAGGAGGCATGGATGACGCCTCGCGATTACCGCAACAGCGTGAACCACAGGAGCGGCAGCCACAGCTCGCGCGCATACGGGATCGGCCGATCGTCGATAAGTACTTCGGTGTCGGGGCAAGCGTTGGTGAGGTCGAACAAGTCACGGAGCTGAAGAGCGGCGCCCGTATAAAACCGCGCGCGATGCCGGAATTGGTCCCCGGTACCCACCTCGCGATACTCGGCAGCCGTGCGCGCCATGGCGACCGCCAGCGTGTACGCCTCGCCCTCGAAACGGGGAAATACCAGTGTCATGGAGAAGGGACGGTCGCGCGGGCCAAACAGGGCCGCGTGCAGGTCGGGGTCGAGCGCGGCGAGTTCGTCGGTCGTCGGCTCCTCGGGCTGATCCGCATAGGGCCAAAAGCGCTCGATCGGCTGTGTGCGACGGTCAACGGCCATGAGGCTTCGTGATCGTAACACCGCGGCGGCCCGGTGCCTAGGCGTCCGATGTGCCTACAATACCGGCGTGCCCGATTTTCGCATCATCCCCTCGATTGAGCAGCTGCGCCAGCGTTCGCGCGTCACCGCTCTCGAAGGCGACTATGGCACGGCCGCGACGCTGGACGCACTGCGCAGGGCGACGGAGAACCTGCGTGCTGCCATCGGGCGTGGCCTGGAGTCTGTGACGACCGAAGCCGCGTCGGTCGCGATCGAAACGGACGTCGCGATCGATCTCTCGACACATTTGCGTGGGTCCTTGCATCCGGTCATCAATGCGACCGGCGTCGTCCTGCACACGAACCTGGGGCGCGCACCGCTTGCAGAACCAGCTCTGCGTCGGCTCCACGATGTCGCGCGCGGATATTCCAATCTCGAGTACGACCTCGCACAGGGGCGGCGCGGCTCGCGCACCATCCACGCCGAAGGCCTCCTGACGGCGATGACCGGCGCCGAGGCCGCGGTCGTCGTGAACAACAACGCCGCGGCCGTCCTGTTAATTCTGGCGGGGCTGTCGGCGGGACGAGAGGTCGTGGTCTCGCGCGGTGAGCTCGTCGAAATCGGCGGCGGCTTCCGCATTCCGGACGTGATGCGGCAATCGGGCGCAACCCTGCGCGAGGTCGGGACGACCAACCGCACGCGAGTCGCCGATTATCGTGCGGCGATCGGTGCGCGCACCGCGCTGTTGCTGCGAGTGCACCCCTCGAACTTTCGCGTCGAAGGCTTCACCGAGCGGCCGACACTTGCGGAGCTGGTCGGCGCGGCGCGCGAAGCGCGGATACCACTGGTTGAAGACCTTGGCAGTGGCTGCCTGCTCGCATCATTGTCGTGGGAACCGCTGGTGCAGTCGTCGATCGCCGCGGGCGTCGACCTCCTGTGCTTCAGTGGCGATAAGCTCCTCGGCGGTCCGCAGTCGGGTCTCATCGTCGGCAAGCGTGCCCTTGTCGATGACTTGCGTCGCCATCCGCTGATGCGTGCGTTGCGCGTGGACAAGCTCACGCTCGCAGCGCTCGAAGGCACGTTGTTGGAATATCGTGCCGGCCGTGCCGCGCAAACCGTCCCGGTCGCGCGGATGCTGCACGCCGGCGCTGAGCAGATTGACGCCCGGG
>JACCSI010000294.1 GCA_013813075.1 Acidobacteriota bacterium
TGTCGTCGCACTGGGGGCGACGCCCGTGCCGCGGCGCCGCTCGACGCGGCGCTGAACGACCCGGATCCGCAGGTGCAAGAGAAGGCTGCGGCCGAATTTTGCTCTTGGGTTTCACGCCAAGGTAAACAGGATCAAGATGCGCACCGTGCTGTTGCTGCTCGTCATGTGTCTCGGAGCCCCTGCGTCGGCCCAACCGCTACTCAGCCCGTGCACGATTCCGGAAGTTGATGGCGAGGCCGATTGCGGAACCTATCGCGTCTTTGAGGATCGCGCGACCAGACGCGGCCGCACCATCGACCTCAACATCGTGGTGTTGCGAGCACTGGGACCGGAACGTCGGCCCGATCAGCTGTTCGTATTGCAGGGCGGACCCGGCCAGGGTGTCGCGCAGCTTGCCGACTTTTACGGCCGCCTGTTCGCGGAGGTGCGACGCGCTCGCGATATCGTCCTCGTCGATCTGCGTGGCACCGGAAAGTCTAATCTGTTGTCGTGTCCTCAACTCGGCCTTCCAGACGCCGCCGGGCAGTTCGACGACAACCTGCTCGCGCCAGGCGCCGTGGCCGCGTGTCGCGAGTCGCTCGAGCAACGCGCCGATCTCACGAAGTACACGACGGCGCTCGCCATTGGCGATTTGGACGAGGTGCGCGGCGCCCTGGGATACGAGCGCATCAATCTGTACGGCACCTCGTACGGGACCTACGCCGCCCAAACGTATATGCGCGACTTTCCGGGGCGCGTACGAACCGTGGCGATGAAGGGCGTTGTGCCGCACGGTCAGCTGGCGCCACTTTTTCATGCCCGTGACGGCGAGACCGCGTGGCAAGAGCTCGTTCAACGATGTGCGGCGGACACGAGATGTATCGCGGCTTACCCGAGACTGGATGAGGACCTGCGCGCCATTGTCGCCAGACTGACGCGGCGGCCGGAAACGCTGACCGTCAAGCAGTCGAGCGCGCCCACGGTCACGATTACGCTGTCCGCGGGGCTGTTTGGCGAGGTCCTGCGCAACATGCTCTACACGCCCGAGAACGCCGCCCGCGTGCCGTCGGTGATTCGCCAGGTGGCGGCCGGCGATTTCAGCACCGTGGCGCCACTGGCAGTTCGAACGCGCAATGGGCTGAGCAGCGTAGAGATCTCCGCGGGATTCTTCTTGTCGGTCATTTGCGGCGAGGGGATGCCGTCGGTCTCGCCGGCCGCGATCGCGGCCAACACCCGCGACACGTTTGCCGGGGATTACCGCCTGCGGCAACAACTGCGTGCCTGCGACGGATGGCCGCGTGCCTCCGACTCCGCGCCGCGTGGCGCAGCCATCACATCCTCAATTCCAGTACTGATGTTGTCCGGCGAGATGGACCCGGTGACGCCGCCGCGGCGCGCCGAGGAGTTACTGGCTCAACTCCCGAAGGGCACCCATGTGGTCGTCGCCAACAATGGCCACCCGTTCGGGAAACTCGAGGGGTGCGGAAACCTGTTGATCGCGAAATTCATCGAGGCCGGCTCGATGCAGGGGGGAGAAACCGCTTGCGCAGCAGCGCTGCCGTCGGTTCCGTTTGTATACTTTTAGGGCATGTCTTTCCCCCGGCGTGTCTCGAAATCGCGACGCACGTTCCTCAAGACGCTCCCGACGGCCCTGGCGGCAGGTGCAGCAGCGGCGGCGACACCAGCAAGTGCCGCGCAAGCCACGCTTGACCTGCCCGATATCATCACCGCCGATGGGCTTGGGGCGGCGCAGCACATCATCGGCCTCAACCTGCCGGTCGTTGAGCGCGAAAGCGCCCGGCCCATCGTCGTTCGCAACCGCGATCACTACGAGACGCTGCGTCATGTGACGGTGCCGCCGGAGACCGAGCCCGCTTTCAGCTTCCGGCCGCCGCGACCGCGGAGCGGACGCGCACCCGTCACCCGCGTGCTGCCAGTGGTGCCTACCGCCACAACCGCCGGCGCACGACGACGACGGCCCGGGGCAATTGACGACCTCGCTTTTGAGTCGGTCACGACCATCGCTCCACTGCTCGCGGCACGTCAGATCACGTCGACCGAGTTGACGAAGATGTACGTGGAACGATTGAAGCGACACGACCCGACGTTATTTTGCGTGGTCACGCTCACCGAAGATCTCGCGCTCGACCAGGCGGTCGAGGCCGACCATGAAATCCGCGCCGGACGGTATCGCGGCCCGCTGCACGGCATTCCGTATGGGGTCAAAGACCTGTTTGCCGCAAAAGGCGTCCTGACGACGTGGGGGGCGCAACCCTACGCAGAGCAGGTGTTTGATTACGATTCGACAGTGGTCGCGCGGCTGCGCGAGGCCGGCGCGGTGCTCACGGCCAAGCTTGCCACGGGAGAGCTCGCGATTGGTGATCTCTGGTTTCGTGCGCGCACGCGTAACCCCTGGAATCCGGAAGGCGGTGCCAGTGGGTCGTCTGCCGGCCCGGCGTCAGCTACCGCCGCGGGCCTGGTGGGATTCGCCGTCGGTACTGAAACTGGCGGCTCGATCGTGTCGCCCGCCAGCACGTGCGGAGTCGTGGGCATGCGTCCGACGTACGGACGCATCAGCCGGCATGGCTGCATGACGCTGCGATGGACGCTCGACAAGGTCGGACCCATCACACGATCGATCCAGGATGCGGCACTGGTGCTCCAGGCGCTGCACGGCCTCGATGGTTTCGACGAGACGGTCGCGGACGTGCCGTTGAACTTGACTCAGCGTCGCGACGTAAAGGGACTGCGCATTGGATACGTGGCGAGTGAAATCGAGGGCACGGGCGAGGGCGGCGATCGCCAGCAGTCCATCGCCCGCCGCCCGGTGTATGAAGCGGCCATGGACGTCTATCGCAAAGCCGGCGCGAGGCTTGTGCCCATCGCTCTTCCCAACCTCCCCGCCACGGCGATCTACGCCGTGCTGAATGCGGAAGCGGGCGCGATGTTCGACGAGCTCGTGCGAAGCGGCGCCATCAACCAGCTCGCCGACAAGGGGCCAAACGGCCGCGCCAATCAACTCCGCGCGACACGGTTCATCCCGGCCGTGGAATACATACGCGCGCAGCGAGTGCGCACGATGCTGGTGCACCAGATGAACCAGCTATTCGAGTCGGTAGACCTGTTCCTGGCGCCGCCCAGCAGCGACAGCGTGACGATGACGAACCTGACCGGTCATCCCGCGGTCGTATTGCCGGCAGGATTCGTTGATGAGATGCCCGTTGGGTTGATGTTGACTGGGAAGTTGTGGGATGAACCCACCCTCGTACGAGCAGCCGCGGCGTTCGAAGCCGCGACCACCTGGCACAAACGCCATCCGAGCCTCTAGCGCTGCGAGTGCTTCCTTCCTAGACCTGTACAACTGAGCGCATGCTCTTATGGCCGCGCACCATTTCGGCCGACAGCAGCTTGCTCATATACACCTTGGACTCGGCGTTTTTGACGTGGCGCTCGAACTTCACCACGTCGAACTGCAGCTGCGTCAACGCGCTGCGCATCTCGTAGAATCGATTCTTGGTCTTGACGACCATCTCGTGGAATCCGCCGGCCACCGCCCACGCTTCGGATTCTTCGGTCAGCGCCCGAAAGTGTCCCTGACCACGCCAGTCACGGCGCGTCGCGCCAATCCACGAATACAGAATCCGGCGATCGTCGAAGCGGACGCAGTCGTGCAGCCGCTCGATGAGGTCGCGCAGCTTCGGGTCCGTTTCGTGCGGTTTAACTTCGTGCACCACCTTGTAGGACACCGGCACCAGGGTGCCGGGGTCGTCGGGCAGGGGCGCCTCGGCCATGAGGATGAGCGCTTCGCGATCCTGCAGTCGCGCCATGACCTCTGCGGCCATCTTGCGCCGGGGGAATTCGCCGAAAAATTCCTCGATGTACTGGATCTCGAGAGCGCCGGTTTCAACCGGATATTGCTTGATCAGATATTCCACTGCGCAGGAATTATAGATGGTCGAGCCGTCGTGTCAGGAAACGGGCGTTCCAGACGATGACAATCGAGCGCGCGGGGTCGCGACATCAATAGTCCATGCCCACGATGACGCCCTTGTCGGTGGCGTTTAGCTTGTGCGCTTGCGGGGTCTTGCCCAGGCCCGGCATCAGCATCATGCTGCCGGCGATGGCAACCACGAACCCGGCGCCGGCGGACAGCGTGGCGTCGGTGATACTGAGCGTCCAGCCAGTCGGCGCGCCCATCACCTTGGCGTCATCGCTGAACGAATACTGCGTTTTCGCAACGCAAACCGGGAGCGTGCCGTATCCGAGCGTCTCGAACTGCTGCAGGCGGGTGCCCGCCGCGGGTTTAAACGACACGCCAGCCGCCCCGTACACCTTGGTGGCGACCTCTGTGATCTTCTTCTGCAGGGAATCGGAGTCGCTGTACAGTGGCTTCACGTTTTTCGGATTGGATGCGTTGGCGGCGGCGACGACTTTGTCGGCAAGCTCTGTCATGCCGTCGCCACCTCGGGCATACCCTTCAGACAGCGCCGCCTCCGCTCCAAGCGACAGGCAATGGGCGCGCACCCTCTCCAAATCGTCCTCGGTGTCACTCGGAAACCGGTTGAGCGCGACCACGGCCGGAACGCCCCAGCGCTGCAGGTTCTCGAGATGCCGCTGGAGGTTGGGGAAGCCGCGCTCGACCGGGCCGGTCCCGTTCGACGCGCCGCCCTGCGCCCGCAAGGCCTTCAAGGTCACAATCACGACCGCGACCGCCGGCACGTGGCCAGACATCGGCATCACGATGTCGAAAAACTTCTCGGCGCCGAGGTCGGCGGCAAACCCGGTTTCGTTGACGACGTAATCGGCGAGATGCAGCCCCATGCGCTGCGCCAATATGCTGCTAGTGCCGTGGGCGATATTCGCAAACGGACCGCAGTGGACAATGGCCGGGGCCCCCTCCGTCGTCTGCACCAGGTTCGGCATCAGGGCATCGTTCAGCAGCACCATCATCGGGCCGACCGCGTTGAGATCTGCCGCGCGGACCGGCGTGCCGACGTACGTGAAGCCGACGACGATGTCGCCGAGACGACGACGCAGATCGGCGCGGCTCTCCGCGAGGGCCAGGATCGCCATGATCTCCGACGCCGCGGTGATCACAAAGCCGGTCTCGCGTGCAGGGCCATTGCTCCGCCCCCCAAGACCGGTCGCCATCTGCCTCAGCGCGCGGTCGTTCATGTCCATCGCGCGCGGCCAGAGAATCTCTTTTTGATCGAGCCCAAGCTCGTTGCCAAAGTGCAGGTGCGAGTCGATGAGGGCCGCAAGCAGGTTGTGGGCGGAGGTGATGGCGTGAAAGTCGCCGTTGAAATGCAGATTGATCTTGTCGACCGGCTCGAGCGAGGCCTGGCCGCCGCCGGTGGCGCCACCCTTCTGGCCAAAAACGGGGCCGAGCGATGGTTCGCGCAGGGCCGCAATTGCGCTGTATCCGCGCTTGACCAGGCCCTGGGTGAGCCCGATGGTCGTCACGGTCTTGCCCTCACCGCTCGTCGTCGGTGTGATCGCCGTTATCAGAATCAGTTTGCCCCGACGCTTTGGAAACTTGTCAAACAGGTCGAGCCCGAGTTTGGCGGTGTAACGCCCATATGGCTCGAGCAGGTCGTCGGGAATGCCAAGGCGATCGGCGATCTGAGTGATGGGAACCATGCGCAGCGATTGTACCGGTTGAAGACAGCCGACCGCTCAGTGCGCAGTGCGGTGCGCGTGCTCAGAGGTGAGTGCTTACTGCTCACCCGAGGAATGACGGCGCCTTCGCTGTCCACTCCTGCTCCCAGCGTTCTGGAGGATTCGCCGCCAGCCACGTGCGGGACGCGGCAAACATGGGGACGACGCTGAGGTCCGCGTCGGCCAGCGCGCTCAGGACGTGGGCGAGTTCGCCGGGGTCGCGGAATGTCAGGCCTTCGTGTCCCGGTGTCAGCGCCTCCGCAATCACCGGCGCGTAGTCAAACGCGCACACTGGAATGCCCACGCCGCGGAAGTCGGCGAGTTTCATCGGCAAATCCAGGCCCGATGAGGACTGATGAAGGCAAAGACCCGCATCGGCCATGCCCACGAGCACCGGATAGTCATTCGGCTCGAGCCACACCGTGCGCACCGCGACGCGCTTGAAATCGCGGCGCGCCAGGCGCTTCTCGAAGTCCGGACGCAAATGTCCGCGGCCGGTCAGCAACACCGCGAGGTCGGGCGATGACACATCGCCCTTACCGCGCCGTGACACGAGTGCGCGTTCCGTCCGCTCCAACGACTCGAGCAGCAAATCAAAGTCTTCGTCCGGCGTCCAGCTCGTGGGGCAGACGACAAGCGGAATGCGGCGCGGACCAAGGTGAAGGTCTTTAGCCAGTCGCTGCCAGAGATCGTTTGAGGCCTCGAGACTCGGCTTCGCAAAAAACGCTGCCGGCCGGTCGTACACCACGGTGGCCTGCACGCCCCACTCGCGACCGAGCCACGCGGCCAGCGCCTTCGACACGGCGATGTGCGCATCGGCGCGCCGGGCCCACTTGCGCTCACTGCGCCCCAGCGCCCGCACACCGCGATGATTGTCCCCGAGTCG
>JACCSI010000320.1 GCA_013813075.1 Acidobacteriota bacterium
GGGTCAGGGAGCCGGTGCCAGCCATTCGGGAAGCCTCGACGAGCAGCACTTCGCCACCCACCGGGGTCCACGCGAGCCCGATGGCGACGCCGGGATTCTTGGTCCGCTCCTCGATCTCATCGTCCTGAAAGCGTGGCGCGCCGAGCAGCGTCTGGACGAGTTCCGGCGTCACCTTTACTTTGCCGGTCTGCCCCTCGGCACGGCGTCGGGCAATCTTCCGGCAGATGGCGCCGATTTCACGTTCAAGATTGCGCACGCCGGCCTCGCGCGTATAACCGCGGATGATCACCCGCAACCCGAGTTCGGTGAACGTCAGCTGCTTTTCGGTGAGGCCGTGATTCTTGACCTGCCGTTCGACGAGGTGATCGCGGGCAATCGCAAGCTTCTCTTCTTCCGTGTACCCGGCGAGCTCGAGGACCTCCATCCGGTCGCGCAGCGCGGGAGGAATCGGGTCGAGGGTATTCGCGGTGGTGATGAAGAGGACCTCCGACAAATCGAACGGCACATCGAGGTAGTGGTCGCGGAACGTCGAATTCTGTTCCGGATCAAGCACTTCGAGCAGCGCCGATGCCGGGTCGCCACGGAAATCAGACCCGAGCTTGTCAATCTCGTCGAGGATGAACAACGGGTTCTTCGATTCGGCCCGGCGCAGGCCCTGCACAATCTGCCCAGGCAGTGCGCCGATATACGTGCGGCGGTGTCCCCGAATCTCCGCTTCATCCCGCATGCCGCCGAGCGACACCCGGACAAATTTGCGCCCGAGCGATTGCGCAATGGACTTTGCAAGGGACGTCTTGCCGACGCCCGGAGGACCCACGAAGCAGAGGATCGGGCCCTTCATTGTCGGATTGAGCTTACGCACCGCGAGATATTCGAGAATGCGGTCTTTCGCCTTTTCGAGGCCGGAGTGATCCTTATCAAGCGTCTCGAGCGTTCTAGGTAAGTCGATCACTTCTTCGGTGCGCTTCGCCCATGGGAGCGCGATCAACCAGTCCAGATAGGTACGGGAGACGGTGTACTCGGCAGCGGCGGGCGGCATCTTCGAAAGACGATCGAGCTCGCGCAATGCTTCCTTCTTGACCGTGTCGCCCATGCCCACGGCTTCGATTTTGGTGCGCAGCTCTTCGATTTCCTTGGTCTGGTCGTCGCCCTCGCCGAGCTCGCGTTGAATCGCCTTGAGCTGCTCGCGCAGGAAGTAGTCGCGCTGGTTCTTGCCGACTTCGGACTGGACCTGTGACTGAATCTTCGAACCGAGCTCGAGGACTTCGAGCTCTTTGATGAGGAGCCGATTCAACACGTCGAGTCGCTGGCGCACGTCAAGCGTCTCGAGCACTTCCTGCCGCGTCTCGGTCGAGATCGAACTCAAGCTCGACGCGATGAAGTCCGCGAGCCGTCCCGGCTCGGCGATGTTCATCGCCAACGTTTGCAGGTCGTCCGACATCAGCGGCGACAGCGAGACGATCTGCTGGAAGTTGGTCTTGATGTTGCGCTGGAGCGCATCGATCTCCAGGCGATCGTTGTCGCCGAGCAGTTCGGGCGCTTCTTCAACGCCGCCGCGAAGGTAAGGCCGCACATTGGTTAGCCCAGTCAGGCGGATGCGCGTCAGCCCCTGGACGATAATGCGCAGGCTGCCGTCAGGCAGCTTGAACATTTTATGAATATGACTGGCCGTTCCGATCGGGTAGAGATCCTCCTGAAGCGGTTCGTCTTCGCTGGCTTCGCGCTGGGTGAAGACCGCAATGAGACTGCCGCTCGAGACGGCTTCGTCGATGAGTCGGACGGAGCTTTCACGTGCCACCGCCAGCGGCATGAACGAATTCGGGAACAGCACCGTGTCGCGCAAGGGCAGCACAGGCAACTCACCGGGCAGTTGAAACGCCGGCGTGTCAGAAGACGAGGATTCCAAGATCTCCACAGCAGTGGAATCTTCACCCTGGTCGTTGTCGTTGCTCATCGTCACTCGGAGGGGCCACCTAGGCCCGATGGACAGCCTGAAATTGAAATTCTGCTGACAGTTTTGGAGCCGGCAAGTCTTGGTTTTTGTGAACCGAGCGTTTTGAAACCGAACCGTATAGGCCCGAGAGTGGACGGACCGGAGGGGCCCGCCGGCAAGATGAGGTTAGCAGACTCCGCCCGGAGAGGGCGGAGTCTGCCAACACAGAGGCCGTGTTAGCTCTGCAGATCGTAAAACAGACTCGAGGCACCGCGGCGCTGCGAAAGAGTGCGCTCACGTTGCGCGGCAATCTCCCGGGCTTCTTCGCAATCCTTGCAGCGGACGGCGAAGGGCAACGCCCGGAGACGTGCCTCGGCGATTTCGTCGCCACATTCAAAGCACTTGCCGTAGCGGCCTTCTTCCAGCCGCGTCAGCGCTTCGTTGATCTTGTTGAGCGTCTCCGCTTTCATCTGGATGAGAGCGAGTTCGATATCCTCTTGAATGTCGACTTCAGAGGTCTCGCCCGGATCCATGACTTCATGGGGCTTTTCCGCGCCTTCAGCACGGACGCCGCGAATTTTACCTTGGACCTCGGTGACGAGTTCGCGCTGGCGATCCTGAAGCATCTGCTTCAATTCATCGTACCGAGTTCCGTCTGCTGCTACCACCGTTGTCGTGCGCTTCGTTGCTTTCGCCATGATGCCAACCGCTCCTTCTCATGGCCCAGGCGTTCGCCTGAGACCGCATGATTGCCCGCCCTTATGCAAGGACGATGCCTATAAATTCGGCGCCTCGTGAGAGGACCGGTGACCCTCGATATCGAACGGACCGTGCGGTGGGAGTGTTAAGAGGTGAGGTATGGAGGAATCAGAAGCTGCGACGCTTCCCGCCAATAACTCCCAGCCCCGCGCGGTTAAGCCCTATTCCACAAGCACTTACAGCCAACGCT
>JACCSI010000324.1 GCA_013813075.1 Acidobacteriota bacterium
CCTGCCAGGTTGGTAAAACTCGGGTGGACGGCGACCACGATGTCGCACGGAAGTTGCTCGACTGTCGTCACGCTCCGGCGGAACTGCTCTTCGACCGACGGAGACGTTGCGCTTCCGGTAAAACGAAACTGCGGTGCCGACACGGCGTTGAGACTGTCTGCATACACCACGTTCACGCATCGCGCGCCTTCGCACGATTGCCACTTCCACGTCGTGCTCCCGGGCGTATGGCCCGGTGTCAGATGGGCGGTGATGGCGAGCGGGCCAACACGCAGTACCTCTCGGTCGCTGACGATTTTCACGCTCTTCACGGGAGGCACGGCGTTGGCCGCGCGTCCGAACCCGTACTGCGGGTCGTCCGGTCCGGGACCGCCGGCCTCAATCGCGCGTGCGCCTGACGCGCTCGCCGCCACCGTCGCGCCACTTACGCGCTGCAGCGCGGCGATGCCCCCCGCATGATCGAAGTGCGCGTGCGAATTGACGATCAGGCGAAGGTCTTCGGTGCGAAACCCAAGTACCCGAATATTGGCGTCGATGATCGGGGCGGATTGCGGCAACCCGCCATCGAGCAGCACGTGACCGTCCGGCGACGTGACCAGGAGGGCCGACAGGCCGTCGACGCCCACGTAATGGGTGTTCCCGAATATCCGAAACGGTTCGGACGGGCGGTTCCACGCATCGCACTCTCCGCAGACGTGCGGCGGATCCGGAGTGACGACCGGCCGCCTTTGTCCGCTTGACAACAGAGCCGCGACGATAACGGTGAGGTGCGTGAACTTCATGGGAATAGCTATACTACCCGCGCCTGGAGGGACCATGAGCCGTCACCGTCAGCCCATCCTTCTCATCTTCGCGCTGATACTCGCTGCGCCGATTGCCCTCAATAGCGCACCCACTGCCACTGGCCGCGCCATGACCGAGGCCGCGAGCGCGTTCCTGAAAGACCTGAACGCCGAGCAGCGGTCGAAAGCCGGCTTCAAGTTCGATGACGACACACGATTCGAGTTCCGCTTTACGCCGCGTGCACGGACCGGGCTGCCGTTGAAGGAAATGACGGAGCCGCAGCGGGTCAAGGCCCATGCGCTGCTCAAGACCGGGCTCAGCATGCGCGGCTACACGAATGCGACGGCGATCATCGATCTCGAAAACGTGCTGCGTGCGATTGAGCCGGCGCGCACCGGCCCCAACCCGATCGTGCGCGATCCGGAAATGTACTTCGTCTCCATCTACGGCGACCCGAACGGCAAGATGCCGTGGGGATGGAAGTTCGAAGGCCATCACATCTCGGTCAACTTCACGCTCGTTGACGGCAAGCCGGTTGTGTTTGCCCCATCGTTCTTCGGGTCGAACCCCGCCGTTGTCAAGGACGGCCCCAACGCAGGCAAGCGGGCGCTGCGTGAGGAAGAGGAAAGCGGCCGCGCGTTGATGGCGGCGTTCGATGAGGCACAGCGTGCGCAAGTGACGTTCGACGTCACCGCGCCGCGCGAGATGTTGACGGCGGAGAACCGCGAGGCCAAGCTCCTCGACGCGGCCGGCATCTCCTACGCCGGGATGACCCCCGCGCAGAAGCGCCTGTTCGAGAAAGTGCTCGACGCGTATCTCGGTCGCGTCGCCCCCGAACTGGCGAAGGCCCGCCTCGATGCACTGCACAAGGCTGGCATGGATAAGATCATGTTTGGCTGGGCCGGCACACTCGACCTCGGCGGCCCGCATTACTACAGGGTTCAAGGCCCGACGTTCCTGATCGAGTACGACAACGTGCAGAACAACGCCAATCACATTCACTCCGTATGGCGTGATTTCGACGGGGACTTCGGACGCGACCTGCTGCGCGAGCACTACAAGACCGTCGCGCACTAGCCGGTTCGGACGACGGTAACGAGCCGGGTTCAGTCGATTTCTTCGTGCACGCCGAGTGCCCCTCGGTCCGTGTCTCTGGCATGCGCTATGCTCGAAAGTGCTCGTATGCGTCTCCTACTACTGTCTTGTTGTCTTCTCGCGGTGACGGGGTGCGATCAATCGCCGACGGCGCCGTCCACTCCACTGAACACCGAGTTTGTGCTCGCTCCGGGCGAGACCATGGCCATCGAGCGCGCGTCGTTCTCAGTGACGTTCGACGGCGTCTCCGGCGACTCGCGCTGCCCGGCCGACGCGTTCTGCATCCAGGGCGGGGACGCCATCGTCCGCGTGACCGCGACCTCGTCGTCCGGCACCCGACAGCACGAGTTGCACACCGGCAGCATGCAACCGGTGCAGCACGGCGACACCACGATCACACTGGCGCAACTCTCACCCTATCCGTTCAGTTCGCGCACCATTGCGCCGCACGAATACCGCGCGACGCTGAAAGTGACGCGCTAATTACACGTAACTAGCGCAGGATGAAGTCGGCGACCCGGTCGCCGATCATGACGCAGGCAGCGTGGGTCGCTGCGTTCACGACGTCAGGCATGATCGACGCGTCGGCGACGCGCAGACCCCGAAGCCCGATGACGCGAAGTTGTGCGTCGACGACGGCGTCGGGGCCGGTTCCCATGCGGCTGGTCCCGGCCGGGTGATAGATGGTGTCGGCAGCGCGTCGCACGAACGCGGCGATCGCATCGGAGTTGTTGACGCCGCGACTCGGTTCGACCTCGTCGGCTCGCAGCCGATCGTACGGCGCGGCACTGCCAAGCGCGCGCGACAGCCGCACGCCTTCGACAAGAGCAGCCACGTCACTTCCTTCGAGTAAGTAGTTGCCGCGGATCACCGGTGGCGCGAGGGGGGCCGAGGATTGGAGCCGGACGTCGCCGCGACTGCGCGGGCGTACCAGCGACACCGTAATGGTGACGAAGCGATCCGGCTGGTCGAGTCCGCGGCCGATATAGAACTGTAAATCGGGTGAGGGCACGGGATTGATGCCCCACGGCTGCGACCGCACGAACATTCCGGCGGTCACCGGGGACGGCGGCAGCGTGGTCTTGCCATTCCAGCGGGTCGACAGCTTCAGATGATCCTGAAGGTTTGATCCCACGCCCGGCAGGTCTGCCACGACGGGCAGGCCGAGAC
>JACCSI010000331.1 GCA_013813075.1 Acidobacteriota bacterium
GAGGGCGCGCTGATGGCGACGCGCAATGTTGACGGACGCCTTACCGCCGTCAAGCTCCAGCTCGATCTTCGCGGCGCTCGGGTGACGTCCGCGACGCCGCTCGGGCCAGTTCGCTCGACCGCGGCGACCGTATCGGGAGGGGTGTTCTACTATCTCGCGGAGCACTCAACCGGCCTGGTCATTGGCCGTCGCCGGCTTGGCGCAACTCTTCCTTGATCAGCGAGGTGTTGATCGCAAATGCCGCCTGCGCGCCCTCGGCGGCGGCGACAATCGCGAGTTGCACCAATTTCGACGCGTCGCCGGCGACGTAGACGCCAGGAATGGATGTGGCCTCGTATTCCCCAGTGCACACCGCCCCCTTCCTGGTGAAGGTGCAGCCCAACTGCCGGGCGAGCGCCGCCCCCTGCCGCTGACCAGCGCTGAAAAACATGACCCGCCGCTCGAGCGTCTCCCCGGCAGCGAAGACAAGGCGTTCGAGCTGCCCCTCCTTGCCCTCGAGCCGCGCGATCTTTTCCGCCCGCCAGCTGATGCCGTGGTGCGTAAGCCGGGCGCGGTGCTTGTCCGTGAGTTTCGCGACGCCATCGGTGCATAAGACGATGTCGCGGCTCCACACCGTGAGTTCCACGGCCAGCCCGACGCCGTTCGACGTGCGGGAATAGACCGCGAGCGGCTGATCGCGCGACTCCCACCCGTCGCAGTATGGGCAGTGAAAGACACTAAGCCCATACATCTCATCGAGTCCCTCGATCTGCGGGATAAGGTCGACGACGCCGGTCGCCAGCAGGATCTTGCGGCAGCGTAGTTGGCGGCCATCAGCCAGGGTGACTTCAAAGACGCGATCGAGTCTTCGGGCTTGCGTGGCTTCGGCGCGCTCGATTGAGACCGTGTCGTACGGCGCAAGCTGGTCTCGCGCGATCTGGCGCAATTGCTCGGGGTCGATCCCGTCGCGTGACAGAAAGCCGTGCATCACGCGCGAGGCGGCATTCCTGTACCGATTGGTATCGAGGACCAATACGCGGCGTCGGCAACGCCCCAGAATAAGTGCTGCGCTCAGCCCCGCCGGCCCGGCGCCTACAACGATCACGTCGAGGGTCATGCCGCGGCGGTTCCAAAAACGGTGCCGTACTGTGGCCACCCCGGCATTTCCAGCTAACCAACTCGCCAAACCGCCGTCAAACTGTCCGGATGCACGACAGCGACCGCACCTCCGTCGCCAAAGCCTGCGACGGCGACAGCGAGGCCTTTCGTTCGCTTGTCGAGCGCCACTCGCGCTACGTCTTCAACGTCGCGTATCGGCTCACCGGTAACGTCTCGGACGCGGAAGACGTGGTCCAGACCGCGTTTTTGCGGGCTCACCAGCAGTTGAGTCGCTTCGAAGCCCGGGCCGACTTCCGGACCTGGCTGCATAGGATTACCGTGAATTGCTCAATCGACCTCATTCGCACGCGGCGGCACAGAGAGATCGCACACGACCCCGCCGATCTCGAAATGGAAAGTGCCACCGACACGGCCCGGGGCGTGCCCCCCGGGCCCGACCGGCTAATGTTGAGCGTTGAGATTCGGGATCGCGTGACCGAAGGGATGGCGCAGCTCAGTGCCAGCGAACGACTGGCATTTACGCTGCGTCACGTGGAGGGGCTACCGATCAAGGACGTCGCGGCGGCAATGGGACTCAAAAACGAAGCCGCTAAGAACAGTATTTTCCGCGCCGTGCGCAAGATGCGCTGCGCGCTCGAACCTCTGGTAGTCGTTGCGGAGCGGCGCGCGTGAACGAACCACATCTCCCCGTCAGCGAGGAGGATTTGATCCTCCATTACTACGGCGAACACCTCGACGAGGCGCCGATTGAACGCCACCTGGCCGCCTGCGGCCTTTGTCGCGAGGAGTTCGGGCGCTTGTCTCAGGTATTGGCGCTCGTGGACGCAGAGCTGGCGCCGGCGCCTGGCCCGGCATTCGAGCGCGAGGTGTGGGCGCGGCTAACACCGCATCTGCCAGCCAGTCGGGGTTCGTGGCGCTCGCGTCTGCTTGCGCAGACCCGCATGCCGCAATGGGCCTTCGCCGCGGGCGTTGCGGCGCTCGTGCTCGTGGCCTTTCTCGCCGGCCGCCTCTCGACCATACCGCCGACACCAACCGTCGTCGCGGGGGACGCCGACACCGTCTCCGAGCGCATCCTC
>JACCSI010000339.1 GCA_013813075.1 Acidobacteriota bacterium
GTGGTCACCCAGGACGTTCCCGACCGCGAGCAGTCGGCACGCACCAAAGCGGGTGTCGGTTTGTTCTCGAGAGGAGCCGTCGAGCGCGGCGCCTGGCGGGCCCACATGATTGTGTGGCGCGGTCGCGACACGTTGAAGGCGGAGGGCGACACCAACTACCTCGCGTTACGGAGCGATGGGAGCGTGTTTCGCAACGTGCGCGATTACGGGGAGTTCGGCCTCACCCGCCACTTCCGGCCGGCGGCGGGTGTGCACGTGTTGGCCGCCTTTCGCCTCCATCGGGTGGAGGCGGACTACGAGTACTCATACCGCATCGTCGGCCGTGTGCGGCTGCGGCACTAGCGGCGCACAGCCGCGTCTTAGCAACGGCTTTCACCCTGAGGGACCCTCGCCCGCCGTGGGCCAGGTCGCGCCTTTTCAGGCGTAACGGTCAGGGCCATGGCGGGCGCGGAGGGACGCGCCCCCCGGCCTGCCGAACCGCGTGGCCTGCTAAACTGCACCGATGCGTCTGGCAAAGGTGGCGGTCGCGAGCGTCAGCCCCACCGTGGGGGCGGTCTCGTCCAACGTGTCCCGCCTGATCACCGTCGCCCTGGAAATGGCGGACGCCGACGTGACCATCGCGGCATTTCCGGAACAAGTAATTGGCGGGTATCCACCGGAAGACCTGGTTCAGTGGCGAGGCTTCCTCGACGCCCAGCGCCGCGAACTCGAGCGCTTTGCGCACCAGACTTCTGACTCGCCGACCGTCTACGCGTTGGGCTTGGCGGTGGCAGTGGGCGGTCAGTTGTTCAATGCCGCGGCGCTCGTGCACCGCGGCCGCATTGTCGGCTTCGTGCCCAAAGAAAAACTGCCCACCTACAACGTGTTCTACGAGGCGCGCACCTTCTCCCATGGCGGCTCGAAGCTCGCCCTCGACGCCGGCGGCGTCCCGCTTGGTGACTACATCTTCAAATTCGATTTCGGTTTGGTCGCGATCGAGGTTTGCGAAGATGCGTGGTCCCCGGATGGACCGATGCGGCGCCGGTGTTACTCGGGCGCCGAGATCGTCGTCAACGTGTCGTCGTCACCCTACCGGATGGGTGTCGAGGGCACCCGCCGCGAAATGCTGGCGACCCGCGCGGCAGACAACCAGGCGGTACTGATTTACGCGAACGCGGTCGGTGGGCAGGACGGCCTGATCTACGACGGCGGCGGACTGGTCTTCCAGAACGGCCGCCTCGTGCACGATGCCCCCCGCTTCGTCGAAGGATGGTCCGCAGCAGTTGTCGATCTCGATCGCACCGGTCGGCTGCGAATGGAGAACACGACCTGGCGCACCGACTGCGAAGACTTCCGCCTGCAGCGGCTCGATGTGCCGGTGCTTTCGTGCGAGGGGGAGACCGCAAACCGCTCTCACCTCTCATACCCGGCGCCTGAGGGCGGCAGTTTCTTTCTCCCCGCCTCGAAAACTGCGGCGATCGACCCACGCGACGCGGCACTGGACGACCTCTTCGAGGCGCTGGCGTTTGGTGTGAAAAGTTATTTCGAAAAAACCGGCGCATTCAAGTCGCTTGGTATCGCCCTGTCCGGCGGTCGCGACTCGGTGCTAACGCTGCTGGTGGCATGGCGCGCCGCGCAGTTG
The DNA here is from genome assembly GCA_013813075.1 of Acidobacteriota bacterium. GTDB lineage: Bacteria > Acidobacteriota > Vicinamibacteria > Vicinamibacterales > UBA2999 > JACCSI01. The sequence continues at coordinate 1,622 of JACCSI010000339.1, forward strand.
CTTAACGGAACCGGCTCTCTCATCACGGCGTTCTACATGCCGAGCCGTCACTCGCAAGCGAATACCAGGACCGCGGCGCACATGCTGGCCGACGAACTTGGCGTGGAGCTGCGTACCGTCGCGATCGATGACGCCACCGACCGCGAAATCGCGGCCACTCGCGCCATGCTCAAGGGCGATGAGCTGACGGAACTGACTCGTCAAAACATCCAGGCCCGCATCCGCGGCCAGCGGATGTGGAATTGGGCAAACTCATCGGGCGCCTTGTTTTTGCAGACCGGCGATATGAGCGAGAAAGCCGTCGGCTACACGACCATCGGCGGCGACCTCGAAGGCGCCCTCTCGGTCATTGCCAACGTACCCAAGACCGTCGTCAACGCTCTTCTCGACCGTCTCCACCGCCAGTTCAAGTTCAAAGGCATTGCCGCGACGCTCGCCACGCCGCCAGGCCCGGAGCTTGCCGATGCACAAGCCGCCGAAACGGAGCTGATGCCATTCCCGGTCCTCGATGCGTGCCTCCACTTGTATGCGAGCGAGAAGATGTCGCCAGATGAAGTCGAGCAGGCCTTGACCAGCCTGTTCCCTGACGCATCCCATGAGCAGGCGCACCAGTGGGCGGCGCGCTTTACCCGACTCTTTACTCAGTCGATCTATAAGTGGGTCCAGTCTCCCCTCTCGCTGCACGTTGGCTCGCTGGATCTCGATCGAGAGCGGGCACTGCAGATGCCGGTCGTCCAGAAGACGGAATGGACGACCATCGTCAGCGATCCGAAGAAGGCTCTCGAGCCGACCGACCCGAAGAACCCAGCCAAGGACATCAAGGACGCGAAAGCGCCGAAACGAGCCAGAGGCAACGTCGCCAAGTTCACCGCCCGCGACGCCAAGAAGCCTCACTAGCGCGTGATTCGGATTGAGTCGCTGGACGACGCGCGGGTTACCGACTACCGGCTCGTGATGAATCCTGCCGCGCTTCAGCGGGCCGGGTTATTTGTTGCGGAAGGCCGCTTCGTCGTCCGTCGCCTTCTCCAACTCAATCGGTTTCCCGTCCGATCGGTGTTCGTAACGCCCGCCGCATTCGCGGATTTGGCGCC
>JACCSI010000362.1 GCA_013813075.1 Acidobacteriota bacterium
GCAGCCCGCGGAATACAGATCGCTGACCACCATGTGATAGAGCAGGACGTCGTGCAGTCCGCGCGCGCCGAGCTTCGGGCCACACAGGTGCGTGTGGACGTCGAGCACGGGAAGCTCCGACAAATCCCCTTCGATGGAATCGGCCAGCGATTGTGTCGTCATGACTGCGACCGCACGGCGACGTGACGTCGCTTATTTGCCCCGTCGGCGAGAAAGCGCCGCACGCTTGCCAGGTCCGGAGCGTCTTCGAGGGACGCTTTCAATGCCGCGGCGGCAGAGGCGAATTCGATCCGGTCGGCGGCCGCAACACCCCGCGCCAGTGCGGCCGCGTACGCGCCGTGAAACACGTCGCCACAGCCCGTGGTGTCCTGCGCGATGACGCTGAACGCGGGATGATGGTGGAGCGCGGTAGCGATGCCGTCTTTAGACACGCTCCAGCATCCGCGCTCGCCGCAGGTAACGATGACCACCGCGCGGTCATCCCGCCACAACGCGCGGGCCGCTTCGGCGGGATCGGCCCGTTGGGTGAGGCAGCGGGCGGCGTCCGCCGAGAGGATGAGATGGTCGACGAGCTCCAAAACCCGCTCGAAAAGCGGATCAGTGGTCTTCTCGAAATCCGAAACGACTGCCACGCCGGCTTCACGCGCGATTCGTGCGGCTCGAAGGTTGCCCGGCATGCCGAAATGATCGATGACGAGAACGCGTGCGGCGTGGATCACGCTCTCCTCGGGCAGCGCGGGATGGGCCCCGATCATCCCTTCCGATTGTGAAAAGATGTTCCGACTGGCAATGTCCTGCCCCACAATGATCACCGAGTTAACCACCCGCGCTTCCGTCGAGCGCGGCGCGGCGGTGACATCCACGCCTTCCTTAACGAGATTTGCTTCGACGTACCGCGATGATTCGTCATCGCCCAGGCAGCCGCCGTAAGCGCATCGCGCGCCGAGTCGCGCGGCGGCGACCAGCGCCATACCGGTCAAACCACCGCATCGGCGCACGCGCTTCGTCACCCTCGTTTTGGAATCCGTTTCCGGAAACGAGGGGACGTAAACCATGTCATCCACGGCACAGCAGCCAATTCCCAGCACGTCCCAGCGTGGTTGCAAAACGCAGCTCCTCGTCAAAACGATCGATCACAGCGTCGCCAGCCACGCGCGCATTTCTCGTGGCTCTTCTTTGAACATCAACGACCCCGGCACGATGTAATCAACTCCGGCCGCCTTCAGCAACGGCACGGTTTCCCGGCGAATGCCACCGTCGGCTTCGATGTCGATCTTCAGTCCTCGGCCGGAAATGATTTCACGCGCGGCGCGAATCTTTACCAGTGCAGACGCATCCATCGACGCGCCCTTAATGCCCATCGCGGTTCCCACCACCGTGAGAACGTCGAGTTGTTCCCAATATGGCTCTAGCAGATCTAACGGTTCATCGAGCAGCAGGGAAACACCCACTCTCTTGCCGAGTGATTTCACGGCGCGCACTACCTGGCCCGGATTCGCCGCCGAATCCATGCAGAAAATGATGCTGTCCGCGCCGGCTTCGATGAAGGGCTCCACCCAGCTGAGCGGATCGGTCGTCATCAGGTGCACTTCGAAGGGAACTTTCGTGAGCGGCCGCAGCGTTTTCACGAGATCGGGGAAGAACAGCATGTTGTGGACGTAGTGACCGTCGGCCACGTCCAGGTGAAATTGCTCCGAATACGGCTCGACGCGCTTCATCTCCGCGCTGAGGTTTCCCAGATCGGCGGACCAGAGTGAGGTGGAACATTTGACCATAATGCTGCTTCATCCATTCGCGCCAGCCCGGAGAGGCCCGGCCGGCGCGAAATGCGTGGTTAGAAAGCCCGTGAGAAAGCGTTGCACGTCTCTCGCATACCGCTCGACGCTAACGGATTTGGATGTCACCTCACGAAACTCCGCGTGAGGGATTTCCCGCGCCAACGTCTGACCGAATTCGAAAGGATGAATGGGATCCTGCCGATTCGCGAGCACGAGGACGGGCACTTTGATATCGCACCACTTCGCGCGATGGAGATTCGGCGCGTCCGAGGTGATTCGTTCGAGCCGGCTGGCCCGCTCCCGCGCGCGGGGAGCGACGCACTGCGACACAAGCGAATTCGCGCAATCCGGCGACTCCGCAAACACATCCGCATACAACGTCGATTTCCGCAATTGGTCTACCGCCGCGTCGGGATCGTGTTCCTTAATGAGCTTGGCGACGAACCCGAAGATTTCGGCGTTCCGTCGATTCGGACCGTCGAGCCACGCCGGCCGGTGCAGCACCAACCCCCGCGTTCGCCTGGGGAAACGCAGGGCAAAGTTCAGCGCGACGGCCGCGCCCATCGAAATGCCGCCGACGATGGCGTGTTCGATTTCCAGAAGATCCAGGAACGCCAGCATGTCGTCGGCGAAGGTGGCGATGCTGATGTCGTCGGTATCACCGGCCGACGTCGTCTCCCCGTGCAGCCGGCAATCGAAACCGAGGAGCTGAAACCCCTTTGGCGGTTTGAACAAGTTGAACGGCTGATTCACGTCCGCGCCCAGGCCGTGCTGATAAACAAAAGGAATCCCCTCGCCGGCCCTGCGATAGGAGAAGCGAATTCCGTCTCGTTCAAAGATCATGCGCACGCCCGCTTCCCGCGAGCGCATCCTGCAAAACGCGCCGGCTGCCCGCTACTTCCGTTTCTTCCAGCCCGTGCAGAATGAGCGGGCCGGTAAATCGCGCTTCGCGGAGCTTGGAAAGATACAGGTCGTAATCGAGGATGCCCTTCCCCGCCGCCACGTGTTCGATCGCGCCGTCGTTGACACGAAAGTCCTTGGCGTGGGCGGCGATGATGTCGCCG
>JACCSI010000385.1 GCA_013813075.1 Acidobacteriota bacterium
CAATACCACTGAACGACGTGTTCATCCGCGACCAGTCCAAGTAATCCGCCGGCGACACCATGTTGTCGAGCACACCTTCAGCCGCGCGGCTTTCCCAGATCATCACAAGCCGCTCAGGCTGGGTGTAGGGGAGAGGCCGCAGTAACACCGCATGAACGACGGAGTAGACGGCGGTGTTGGCGCCAATACCTAACGCGAGCGTCAGGACAACGGTGGCCGCCAGGCTCGGCTGACGCCTCAACATTCGCAGCGCACCTCTCAGGTCGTGCATCATGCGGGGTTCGACGGGCCCGATGCGGCGAGGGTTGGAACTGGCGCACGGCGAACTGCTTCTGATGGAATGGACGCGATGTCCCGTAATCGGTCGAGACGCGCACGCAGCGCCTGCGAGAAACAGGCGACGTCCTCTGCCGTCCCGCCGCTCGCTTCGATGGCAGCGGCGATTTGTGCCGTGCTCAGTTGATCGAGCGTGCGCATCAGCCACGCCACGTCGCTGACGCGAATGCCCGCGGCGATGTCGGCGGTCCGCTGACCGGTGTAGCCAAAGGTGACGACGTCGCCATTCACCCCCTGCACGAAGGCCTCGTTTTCAGACGCGAATCCAGCACAGTCCCACCTTCCCCGGCGAACGATGCTGCCCCACTTGCCGAGCGCACCGCCCCAATCGATGATCAGGTAGCGCGCTTCGCGCAAGCCGTGGGCGCTGGGGTGCTCGAAGATGGCGGTATTGGAGCCGCGCGCCACATCGCGCAGGTCCTTCGCGTCCCAGTTCGACAACCACATCATCACGACTTTGAGGCCGTTCAGCTCTCGCGTGCCGACGAACGGATTGTCGTTCCACGCCCAGCTGTGTTCGTCGAAATGCTTGATCACCCCGGCTTCGTCCAGTTCGAAGCGGGCGTCACGGAACTGGCAGTTCTGACCGATGCAGCCCGCTGCGCGCTGCAGGTCGGTGGCGCCGCGGATCTCGCCCTCTGCAAGATAGTAGGTGGTTTCAACGAAATACCCGGCGGCCCACGCCAGTCGTGTCGCCAGCGTTTCAACTTTGACCTCGTCGCCCCATTTGACGCGCCAGGTCTTCCCGCGCCCGTCGCGCACCGAGACGCAGGGTTGCGACCCGGTGACGTGCTCTTCGACAAAGCTGAAGGGCGGGACAGGAGCGCCCGACGCGCCCCCAGGGCCGAGGGCGAGGTCAACCTTGCCGACGTCGCCGGGGTCTTGCCAGATTTTGGCTTGCACCGATTGAAGGGGCCGCTCCGGGGCGCGCCAGATCTTGATCATCGAGCGAACGCGCCAGAACGTAAATACGCAGACGGTCCCGACGCCAATGCCAACCACGATCCACACGATGGTAAGAAGCAACTCGTCCATGCGGCGTTCTGACCGGTGCAAGAACCGCGCTCAGCTTTCGGAATGCGTGTTGCAGAGGCGACGGCATGGCTCGACCCTGGCTCTTTCGCGGCTGGCGGCTCGTCGTACTCATCGGCATTGGCCTGACTGCCCTCTTGTTGATGCTTGCGCAGGACCAGGAGACGCTGCAAATCGAGAGTCCTGTTGCGGCCAGTAATTCGGAATTTGCACAATATGTCGCATCGCTCGTCGGCGCACCGGTCGAACCCGGCGACCGTTACGAGGTGCTGCGCAACGGCGACCAGGTATTCCCCGCCATGATCGCTGCCATCGCGCAGGCCGAGCGCCGGATCAGCTTCGAGAGTTTCATCTACTCTGATGGCGTCGTCGGTGACCAGGTCGGCGCAGCGCTCGCCGCTGCGGCGCGCCGCGGCGTCACAGTGCGCATCGTGCTCGACGCGGTTGGTGGCGAACTCTCGGAAGAATCGCAAAAGAAACTCACGGATGCCGGCGTCCGGCTCGTGTGGTTCAATGTCCTGCGACCCTGGTCGCTCGAGGAAGCGAACTATCGCACGCATCGCAAGGTGCTCGTCGTTGATGGCCTGGTCGCGTTTACCGGCGGTATCGGCCTGGCAGATCACTGGCTCGGACACGCGCAGGGGCCGGAGTTCTGGCGAGATACGCAGTTCAAGGTGAACGGTCCCGCAGTCCGCGCTCTCGAAGCCTCGTTTTACGAGAATTGGCTCGAGTCCGGCGGCGGTTCGGTGCCGGCGCTCGACCCCGAGCAGCCGTCCCAAGGCACCGGTGCCCGCTCGGTCGTCATCTGGAGCAATCCCACCTCGGGGGCCAGCAACGTCAAGTTGATGTATTTGTTGTCAATTGCCGGCGCCCGTCGCACCATCGATATCCAGTCGCCGTACTTCATTCTCGACGAATCAACACGATGGGCACTCGACCAGGCCCGCCAGCGCGGTGTGCGCGTGCGCATTGTCACGGACGGCGAAATCACCGACGCCAAGCCGGTGAAGCATGCGAGTCGCGAAGGTTATCAGGACTTGCTCGAACGCGGCGTCGAGATCCACGAATTCGAACCGACAATGATGCACGTCAAAGCGATGATGGTCGACGGTGTCTGGAGCGTGATCGGCTCGGCAAACTTCGACAATCGATCGTTCGAACTGAACGACGAGCTGACCGTCGCGATCTACGACTCCGAACTGGCGTCGACGCTGACAAGTGATTTCGACGAAGACATCAAGCGAACCACAAAGCTCGACGCCGCAACTTGGTCCGATCGTTCGCTGTGGAAAAAAACGCAAGAGCAGTTCTGGGCCATGTTTGGAGAGCTCTTCTAAAATCTGAAGGCCTCCATCCGTCGGCGCGTGCACACGCGACGGCAGAACTAACGCCGCTCTGCGCCGACCCAGATCCATCCCGTCGCGGCACGGCGGAAGTAGAACACCGCCGGCTTCGTCCAGGACGCATATAGTAAGTGGGTCGAGATAATCTCGACGCCGATGTACTCACTCCCTGCGGCCAGCAGAGAGGCCGGCGCCACGGCACGTAGTGCGGTGACGCGGTCGGCTTCGGCCACATTGATACGTGTGTCGCTGTCGTTGTCGAAGCGAAACCACTGCAGGGTATAGCCGGTGGCTGCGTCGGCCACGCCAGCGGCGACCGCGGCGTTGCCAAATGTCAGCTCGCCCGTACTGCTCAGCGCCAGATCGACGACGGGGTTGACCCCATTGAGCCATGTCGCCAACACCTTTTGCCGCCGCTTCAGCAGCGCCTCGGTCAAGTAGTCGGTGGCACGCGGATCGGAGTAGTGAGCCTTTTCCACCAACGCGCGAACCGCAGCGTCACTGAAACGCGCCACGATTCGCGCCGCCCAGAACGCATCGTCTGGGCGCAGGTTGTCAAATGCAGGATTCGGATACTCCGGCTTCCACCGCGTCGGATCGAACGCATCGGATTCGAATCGTCCGACCGCGGGCGGCACATCCGGGTAGTCGATCTTCATCCACGGGCGCACGTGCAAGCCGAGCGTCGCGAGCGTGCGCCATCCGGGCGAGTGCTCGAAGATGTACTCGTGTCCAGCACGCTGGCGCTGCGCGAATACCGTGCCGCTGCCAAGAATCGATCCGAAGTCGAACATGTAGTGCTTGATGTAGCCTCGTCCGTCGCGGGTCTCCAGCATGTCCAGGCTGTTGACGCCGCGCGAATCGTCGTGATTAAGCCATGCCGCCAGTACGCGCGCGCCGCGCAGCTCCCGCCGGTGCTCGTGCGGGACGATGTCGTTGGGGTCGTCTGGCCTGGTACCGTAGTAGCGGAAGTTGCCCAGCGGCTTGCCAGCGGCAAAGCGGCTCACGAGCACTCGGTACTTACCGTTGTCGTGTCGCGCGGCACGGTCAAAGACATCATCCAGATCGTGTTGCGCCAGCGGGCGCCGCTTGCCGGTGAAGGCGTCGCGGATCGTGGCGGTCGGCGCGATTTTCAATGCGTTCGCATCTAATTCCGCCAAATAGACGTCCACGGTGTGAAAACCGAACGCGTGGAAAAACGCGGTCCCAATGACCTCGGCGCCTGACGCCATTTCAGGGTGCTGCGGGGGGTCGACCTCGATCTGATAGAGCTGCCCGGACGGATCGGTCATTCGAAAGCCCGGCTGGATGCCGCTTCCTTTGCCCCCGGCAACGACCCAGCCATCGAGAGAAATCGTGGTCGGCCCACGGTCAGGCCCGCGGACAAGATCAGCAAGCGGAATGTCGCCGCGGCCGATGCGGTTGGTGAACCAGCTCGAGTCGGGCACTTCGTCGAGAGTGTTGAGGTTCATGGCGCGCACGTCGCGTCGCTCGCCGGGTTTCAGGAAGGTGTGCGTGATGAAGTCGTAGCCGTTCGAATCCGCCTGCTCCGTGACTTTGGACGCATCGAATGCCGCGTCATCGTCGGACCAGAGGGGGTCGTCTGGAAAAAATCGCGGCGCGGCGCCCGCGAGTACAGCGACGAGTCCCGCGAAGACGACTGCGCACGCGGCGCGCATCAGAACACGCCCCCGAAGACGATGTGCAAATGCTTGCCGTCGGGGCTGCCAAATGCGGCGTCCACGCGCATCACCACGCCGTTGGCCGTGTTGAAGCGGAATCCAACGCCGTAGTCGTCCTGCAGCTTCGAGAAGTTCAGATCAGAGCGCCGCAGCGCGACTTTGCCGGCGTCGTAAAAGAGTGCCGCGTCCAGCCCGGACCACAATTCCCAGCGATATTCGGCCTGGAACAGCAACGCGTGCGGGCCGCGGAAGCGGTAGTTGCGAAATCCGCGCAAGGTGTCGTTGCCGCCGAGGGTCGGCATCAGGTAAAACGGGACGCCCGTACTGCCGCCGGTGGCGTGCGATGACGACACCAACGCGCGAAGGGCGATCACGCGGCGGTCGGCCAGGAAACCGAGGTACTGACGCAGGTCCAGATCGGTCCGTCGGAAACTCCAGTTACCA
>JACCSI010000069.1 GCA_013813075.1 Acidobacteriota bacterium
GACATAGAGCCATTATTACAATAGACAGACTGCCATGCCCGAGTGGAAGGACACATGTAACCTGCCTCGCACCGCCTTCTCGATGAAGGCGAACCTGCAGACGGCTGAGCCGGAGGCGATCGCGCGCTGGCAAGAAATGGATCTCTATGGCCAGCTCCGCCGTGCTCGCGCGGGCGCCGAGAAGTACGTGCTGCATGACGGGCCGCCCTACGCCAATGGCGAAATCCACATTGGCACCGCCCTCAACAAGATCCTCAAGGACTTCGTCGTTAAATCACGCAGCATGGCGGGATTCGACGCGCCCTACGTCCCAGGCTGGGACTGCCATGGCCTGCCCATCGAGCTGAAGGTCGATCGCCAGCTCGGCCCTAGAAAACGGCAGATGTCAATCGCCGATTTCCGACGCGAATGCCAGGCGTACGCCGCGAAATACGTCGGGATCATGCGCGAAGATTTCAAACGGCTTGGCGTCATGGGCACGTGGGACCAGCCATACCTGACGATGGCCCCGGGCTACCAGGCCGCGATCGTCCGCGCACTTGGGCGATTCGTCGAGCAGGGCATGGTTTACAAGGGGAAGAAGCCAGTCCACTGGTGCATGCATTGCCGTACCGCGCTGGCTGAAGCCGAGGTGGAGTACGAGCCACATACGTCGCCCTCGATCTACGTTGAGTTCCGGCTCAAGGCTGAAAGTGCACACGAGCTGGCGTCCCGCGTGCCGGACCTTCGCTGCGCCATGGGCCTCGACGAAACGCGAGCAGGTCAACCTGAGCCCATCTCAGTCCTCATCTGGACGACGACGCCCTGGACCATCCCGTCGAACCTCGGCATCGCCTTCCACCCTGACTTCACGTACGGTGCGTACCGCGTCGGTCCCGACGGCGGACCTGATACGGGTATCGTCATCGTGGCGAAGGCGCTCGCAGAAGCGGTGGCTGCGAAGGTTGGCCGGCCGTTCGGTCAAGCCGTCGCCACGTTTGAAGGCCGCCTGATGGAACGGCTCGTGTTCGAACATCCGCTCTACGCACGCGACTCGCTCGGCGTCCTTGGTGAGTACGTCACGCTCGAAGCCGGCACCGGGGCGGTCCACACGGCGCCCGGTCATGGCGCGGACGACTATCACACCGGCATCAAATACGGTCTCGACATCTACGGCCCGCTCGATGCGGGTGGGCACTATCTCGACAACGTCGAGAAGTTCGCCGGCATGCAAGTCCTCGACGCGAATCCGACCATTGAAGCCGCACTCGCGGAACGCGGACGCCTGTGGCATCGCGAGGACTACGATCACTCCTATCCGCACTGCTGGCGCTGCCACAACCCGGTGATTTTTCTTGCCACCTCGCAATGGTTTATTTCGATGGAGGTGGGTGACCTGCGCCAGCGGGCGCTGGCGGCGATCGATGCGACGCGCTGGATTCCGTCGTGGGGGCGCGAACGCATCCACAGCATGATTGCGAACCGCCCCGACTGGTGCATCTCTCGCCAGCGCACCTGGGGTGTGCCCATTCCCGCGGTCGACTGCACGACGTGCGGGGCGCCGGTGCTTACCAAAGAGCTCACCGATCGCACAGCCGCGGTGTTCGAGGAGCACAGCGCCGACGCCTGGTACGAACGGCCACTCGAGGAGTTTTTGCCCGACGGGCTGACGTGTGGGACGTGCGGCGGACACGAGTTCGAACGCGAGTACAACATTCTGGACGTCTGGTTCGACTCCGGATCGAGCCACGAAGCGGTGCTGCCGCGCTGGGCAGGTCTGCGCTGGCCGGCGGACATTTACCTTGAAGGCTCCGACCAGCATCGCGGCTGGTTTCACAGCTCGCTGCTGGTCGGACTTGGCACGCGCGGTCGCGCCCCCTTCAACCAGGTGCTCACCCATGGCTTTGTCGTGGACGAGAACGGGCGCAAGATGTCGAAGTCGCTCGGGAACACGATTGCGCCGCAGGACGTGATGAAGCAGAGCGGTGCGGACGTGCTGCGCTTGTGGGTGTCGATGGTCGACTACCGCGAGGACATCCGTCTCGGGAAGGAAATTCTCGCGCGAGTGGTCGAGGGCTACAGGAAATTCCGCAACGTGCTGCGCGTGCTGATGGCGAACCTGTACGACTTCGACCCACGGACGGACGCCCTGCCGCGCGCGCAGATGCTCGAAGTCGATCGATGGGCCATGGCGCGTTTCTCAACCGTCGCGACCAGAATCGTGGCATCGTACGACGACTACGACTATCCGTCGATTTACCAGGCCGCCAACCAATTCATCACCGTCGACCTGAGTGCCTTCTACGTGGACATTACCAAAGACAGGATGTACACATTTGGGGCGGCCTCGCAGGCACGTCGCTCCGGACAGACCGCGATGTTTCTCATTGTTGACGGCCTGGCGCGCCTGCTCGCGCCAATCCTGCCGTTTACGATGGACGAGGTGTGGCGGACCGTGCCGGGCGAACGCGAAGCCTCGGTCCACCTCGCGCTCTTCCCGAACGGCTTGGCGGAATGGCAGGACGACGCCCTCCTCGATCGATGGACACAGTTGGCGGAGATTCGTAACCCCGTCAACGTCGCGCTCGAGGAAAAGCGTCAGGAAAAACTGATCAAATCGTCTCTCTCGGCTCGCGTCGCGATCTCGACAAACAACGCGTTGTATCAGTTGCTGTCGGAGTATCGGGACGAGTTGCCGTCGCTCCTCGGAGTGTCGCAAGTGACCCTGGACCAGGCATTCACTGAGTCGGCAGATTCGCCAGCCGGCGTGCACGTCCGCGTCGAAGCTGCGCAAGGGATGAAATGCGAGCGCTGTTGGCGCTACGTCGCGACCGTCACGACGGAAGGCATTTGCGACCGCTGCGTGGAAGCGCTGGCCGAGCCGGTGGGCCGCTAGTGGTGGGAGCCCCCCCTGTATCACGCCGCCTCGAGATGATCATTGTCGTGTGCATCGTGGTTGCCGACCAGATTACCAAGGCGGTGGTCCGTGGGGCGCTCGAGCTGCATGAAAGTATCCCCGTGATCCGGGACGTGCTGGCGCTCACCCGGGTCCACAACACCGGCGCCGCCTTCGGCATGTTCAACTCGATGGAGTTTCCGGGCAAGACGGCCGTGCTGACGGCGGTCGCCACCGTGGCGCTTGCGGGGGTGGCGTGGTACGCGGCATCTGTGCCCGCGTCGGATCGGCTGGCGCGCTTCGGCGTGGCCACTATTCTCGCTGGCGCGATCGGGAACCTGATCGATCGTGCGACGGCCGGCTACGTGCTCGACTTCGTCGACGCCTCGTGGAACGGCTGGCATTTCTGGGCGTTCAATGTCGCTGACGCCGCCATTACTATTGGTGTCATCCTGATGATTTTCGATTTAGTGGGGCTGGGCCGCCGTGCATCCAATCCTGTTTGAGCTTGGTCCGATCACGATCTACTCCTATGGCGTCCTGCTGGCGGCCGCGTACCTGCTCGGCCTGTGGATGGCCTCGCGCCGGGCACGGCAGGCCGGGCTCGACGCCAACAAGGTACTCGACCTCGGTATCTGGGTCATCATCGCCGCGCTGGTTGGCGCCAAAGCGCTGCTGTTCATCGTCGACTTCGACCAGTTCACCAGCAGCTGGCAGGAATTCACGACGCTGCTGCGCTCGGGCGGCGTGTTCTACGGCGGCTTGATCGCGGCGGTTGTCGTCTGCATCTACCAGCTGCGTAAGCACAAGCTCCCGCTGTGGACGTCCGGTGATCTTTTCGCACCGGGAATCGCGCTGGGCTACATGGTCGGCCGCCTTGGGTGCCTGATGGCGGGGTGCTGCTACGGCAAGCCGACCGACGTCGCGTGGGCGATCACGTTCACGGATCCGGTGGCGAACATGAATGTCGGCACGCCGCTGAACATCGCGCTCCACCCGACCCAGATTTATGAATCCGGTGCGGGCCTCGTCATCCTGCTGTTGCTGCTCGGTCTGGAACGGCGCGGCCGACACTATGCCGGCCGCACTTTCTGGCTGTTTTTCCTGTTGTACTCAGTGTCGCGGTTTGTCATCGAGTTTTACCGCGGCGACGACCGCGGCATGCCGCTCGACGTGCTGTCGACTTCCCAGTTGATCTCCGTGGTGCTCTTCCCGCTGAGCCTCCTGATGCTGTGGTATTTGAGCCGCGGCTCGCGCCCACCCGCGACTGAAGCGTCTGCGCCTCGCAGGAAACCGCGCTTCGCTTGACGGCTGGGGCGTCGCATCATGGCGGCGCGAAAGCCCTGCCCTGCTGGTGAAAGAATCGTAATAGACGGCGCGGCTCGAGCCCGCGCGAGGATTGATGCTGATTACCGTTCTGCCGGAACACGAGGGGCTGCGGCTCGATCGCGTGCTCGCCAGCGAGATTGCGGGCTACTCGCGGTCGCACATCCAGCGCCTGATTGAAGAAGGGCAGGTCAATGTCCCGCGCGTCAAGGTGGTGAAAGCGAACACCACCGTGCGCGACGGCGACATCATCTCGATCACGCTGCCAGAACCGGTCGCGGCGACCCCCGTCGCCGAGGCCATTCCGATCGAGATCATTTACCAGGATCCCGATGTCATCGTCCTGAACAAACCCGCGGGGATGGTGGTGCATCCGGGCGCGGGGCACGATCACGGAACCCTCGTCAACGCGCTGCTTCACCACGTCACGGACCTGAGCGGCATCGGCGGCGAACTCCGGCCCGGCATCGTGCACCGCCTCGACAAGGGCACATCCGGCGTCATGGTGGTGGCCAAGCACGATCGTGCACATCAAGAGCTCGGTCGCCAATTTCACGATCGGGAAGTCGAAAAGGAATACGTCGCCCTGGTGTGGGGTCTGGTGCATCAACGCAAGCGGATCGACATGCCGATCGGCCGCGACCCGGTGCACCGGGAGAAGATCTCGACCCGCGCGCGCCGGGCCCGTTCGGCCGTGACGCGCGTCACCTGGGCCCGTCACGTTCCGGGACTGTCTCTTCTTCGCATAGCCATCCAGACCGGCCGCACGCATCAAATTCGTGTGCACCTGAACGCCATCGGACACCCGATCGTCGGCGACTCGCTGTATGGCGGCATCCACCGGCGCGTGCCACAGGATTTGCGTGCGATCCAACGGCTGTCTCGCCCCTTCCTGCACGCCGAACGTCTCGCGTTTGTCCAGCCGACGACAGGCGAGTCGCTGGAGTTCAAAGTGCCGCTGCCCGAGGATTTGAGGTCGACGCTGGACGCCGTGGAACCCATGCTGCTCAAGATGCTCGAAAACCGGGAGTTGGTCGATGACGACGAAGCAGACGCCAAAGAAGACGAACGCGAGGATTGAGAACAGGCGCACAGTTTACGAAGGCCGTATCTTCAGGCTCGAACTCGACCGTGTGCACCTGCCGTCGGGGCACAGCGTCGACATGGAGGTCATCCGGCACCCAGGATCGGTCGTGCTGCTGCCCATGCCGTCACCGCACGAGATCATCCTGATCCGCCAGTATCGCTACACCATTGACAACTGGATCTGGGAGTTGCCGGCCGGGAGCCTGAAACCGAACGAGAATCCCGACGAAGCGGCGGCGCGTGAATGCGAGGAAGAGATCGGACTGGTGCCGGGGCGCGTTGAGCGGCTCCGTGCCTTCTATCCCACCCCCGGGTTTTGCGACGAGGAGATGATCTTCTACCGCTGCAGCGAACTGCGGGCGCCGGACGCGAACTCGACCGCCCAAAAGGATGAGGACGAAGACCTCGAACCACGAACGTTTACCCTCCTCGAGGCGCGTCGCCTGCTTGAGAGGGGCGAGATCGTGGACTTGAAGACGGCCGTGGGCTTGGGCCTGGTGTAAGCGGGTCTACCGAAGGCTCGCCAGATGAACGTTCGATTCTTCGAACGTCGCGTGGTGAATGTCGATGGTGTCCTCAACGGCATGCGCGTAGCCACCAGCAAGCACGACGACCAGCGGTATGCTCAGCATGGTGCAGGCCCGCAGCACAAGCCTGTCGCGTTCGCGCAAGCCGGCCTTGGTCAACGCCAAGCCGCCTAGTTGATCATCTTTGTAAGGATCGGCGCCGGCGAGATAGAAGGCGATGTCCGGGGCAAAGGCGACGACTTTCTCCAGCCCCTGGCCGAGCTGCTCCAGATACTCGGCATCCCCGGCCCCGTCCGGCAAACCGATATCCAGTGACCCTTTGGGCTTGAACGCCGGGTAGTTGTTCTGCTGATGCATCGAAAACGTGAAGACCCCAGGCTCGTTCTCGAAGATGAACGCGGTCCCGTTGCCGTGATGCACGTCGAGGTCGATCACGGTTGCCCTCCGGACGCGTTGCTGTGCCATTGACAGGCGGATGGCGACGGCCACGTCATTGAAGACGCAGAAGCCCTCCCCGTGACTGGCGAACGCATGATGAAATCCGCCGCCGATATGGAAGGCGACGCCCGGATGCCCGGACGCGAGCAGACGCTGCGACGCGGCGATGGTGCCACCGGTCATGAGGCGAAACCCCTCAATCATCTCGAACGACCACGGTAGTTCGAGCTGCGCAATCTCGGAGGCGTCAAGGACGCCCGTTTGCAGTTTTTCGAGGTATGCACGGCTGTGGACGAGAGCAAGGTGCTCCCAGCTGGCGGGTGACGGTTGCACGAACTCCGCACTCACGCCTGAGGCGCGAATGCGGTCGTGCAGCATGTGATACTTGCGGGTCGGGAAAACGTGGGTCCCGATGTCAATGTGGTAACGCGTTGAGTAGACGACGATCATTGAAGCGACGCGTGGTGCGCGCGCTTGGCTTGCTTCTTTCCCTGCGGTGACCGTGAGGCCGGCAGCAAGGCGAGCAGCAGCACTTCGTCGACGGTATTGACGAGATGAATCGTCAACCCGCGGCGGAGCTCGTCGTTCAGATCTTCGTTGACGTTCTTCGCATTCTGACGCGGCAGAATGATCTCCTTGACGCCAAGACGCTTGGCGGCCAGCACCTTTTCCTTGATGCCGCCGACGGGGAGGACTTTCCCGGACAGCGTGATCTCGCCGGTCATCGCCACGTCACCACGCACCGGTCGGCGCGAGAGCTCGGACACCAGCGCGGTGACCATGGTCACGCCCGCCGAGGGCCCGTCTTTCGGAATGGCGCCCGACGGCACGTGCACGTGCACTTCCGACCCCTTGAAAAATTCGGGATCGATCGCCCATTCGGTCGCGTGTGCGCGCACCCACGACAGGGCGGCCCGCGCCGACTCCTTCAT
>JACCSI010000435.1 GCA_013813075.1 Acidobacteriota bacterium
AATCTTGACTGCGTCGTTGAGCGTTGCCTCGACGAAGATGCGGCCGGAGATACCCATGAGGGTCTCCCCCTCCCGGAATGGGTTTGCGAACTCGGTATTGTCGCCGTAGAAGAACAGGTCGGTTCCAGCGCTGTAGGTTTGCGCACGCGCCGCGACGCTGGTGCTCAGCACCATCAGCAACAGCAGCCTCGACGTACGATACGGCATGCGAACGATGCTTGTGATTCTCTCATTCATTGCGCTCGACGCCGAGTTCGCGGGTGCGCAGAGCACTGCCTGGACGGCGGACCTGGCTGCCGCGGCGCTGGTCGAGGCGTGGGACGCCAACGAATCCAGTGAATCACTCGCAGGAATTAGTGCCGGGATCGATCGTCGCCTCGTGGGACCGGTGGCAGCACGCGCCGAGGGCCTCCTGTTCCGCGTCGCGCAGAACGGCGACGACGCATGGGTCCGGGGGTTCACGATTGGGGCGCGCAGCCGATGGTCGCGCTCCCGCATGTCGCCCTTTCTCGATGTCGCCGTCGGGCTCGCACACGCCACCGTTGCCGTGCCGGTGCGCGGGACCCGGTTCAACTACCTGGCGGTCCTTGGCGGTGGTATCGAGGTGCCGATTAGTGGCATCCAACTCGCATTGGGCGCGCGCTGGTTGCACGTGTCGAACAATGGCAGAGAAGGGCGGCAGCGTAATCCCGACATCCAGTCGCTCGGGGCCGTTGTCGGCGTAGGATGGAACAATGTTTTCTAAACCGTTCAAGTCGAAGTTGCCCTCTGCGCGCGAGGCGCTGCCGGGCCGAAGCGATCGAATGAGCGTGCCGACCAGGCATCACGTCACCGGCGGTCCCCTCGAGCCGCAGGACACCGGTCTGCAACAGGCGACGTTTGGCATGGGCTGTTTTTGGGGCGCGGAGAAAATGTTCTGGGAAACCGCTGGCGTGGTCAGCAGCCAGGTGGGCTACGCCGGCGGTGTCACGCCAAACCCCACTTACGAAGAAGTCTGCAGCGGCGGCACAGGCCACACTGAAGTCGTGCGCGTGTTTTTCAACCCCGCGAAAATCCGCTACGAAGACTTGCTACGGGTGTTCTGGGAAGGACACGACCCGACCCAGGGCATGCGTCAGCATGGCGATGTCGGCACGCAGTATCGCTCGGCCATTTATTACTACGACGACGACCAACGCCAGACGGCCGACGCGTCACGCGCCGCCTACCAGCAGCGCCTGCGCACCGCGGGGTTCGGGGACATCACGACCGAAATCGCGCCGGCGCCGACCTTCTATTACGCGGAGGCCTATCACCAACAGTACTTGCAGAAGAATCCGAACGGCTATTGCGGCCACGGGGGTACGGGCGTCGCGTGCCCGGTCGGACTCGGCAACGCGGCGGCCTCGTAGGGACCCGTCGTCGGCGAGAGCTAGGAAACTCTCGCTGCCCCTTTTTTCAGGGGCGCCTCCCCCAGCCACTTGCGCGGCGGCACGACGCGTCGGCGCGTCAGGCCAAAGCGGCGGATCGCGTGGTGTTCAATATGCGCCATCGCGTCAGGGACGTTGTCGGTGACGAGGAACAGGTCGAGGTCGGATGCTGACACAGTTCCCTCCGCGACCATTTCTTTCAGCAGGTCGGTAAAAGGCCTCCAGAATTCGACACCCATCAGCACCACGGGGAACTGTCGAATTTTACCGGTCTGTATCAGCGTCAACGCTTCGGTCAGCTCGTCCAGCGTACCAAGCCCGCCAGGTAATACCACAAAGGCGTACGAGTACTTGAACAGCAGTACCTTGCGTACGAAAAAATAGTGGCATGTGACGTGGCGGTCGAGATAGCGATTGGGATATTGCTCGTGAGACAGGGTGATATTGCAGCCCACCGATCGTCCGCCGGCTTCCTGCGCTCCACGATTGGCCGCTTCCATCACCCCCGGACCGCCGCCAGTCATCACGGTGAATCCCAGTTGCACTAGCGCCCCCCCGACCTCGCGGCCCAGCGCGTAATACTGGTGGTCTTCTTTGAATCGGGCGGAACCAAACACCGTGACGCACGGTCCCACGAAGTGCAAACCACGGAAGCCACGAATGAAATCGCGTGCCGCCCGGAACAGGATGACCAGTTCGTGGCGCCGGGAGTGGGGACCTTCGAGCAGGTAGCGGTCGTCTTCCGAGCTTTCGACGACGGGCGGCGGGGGAGAGGGAGGAGCAGACATCGCGCTTCCCATGCTACCGCGTGACAGCCGACCAGACCCTCCCTCGCCCCGTACTCACTGGCGATGATGCCGATACCCACAGCGCTCCTGCCCGGCGGGTTTGCGCCAGCTTTGGTATAAAGTCGTACGGCACCACCTTCGATTCCGACTGACTCCGCTATGTCTACTGTCGTTGTTGCCGCCGTTTCTTTCTTGCTTGGAATTCAAGCCGCCGCGTCCATCCGCGGCATCGTGGTTGACGTGTCTGGCGCAACCGTGCCTGACGCAACCATCGTTCTCATCGTTGACCGACAGGAGCAGCCCCTCACGGTGGCCGATGACGGCACTTTCACGGTGCCGCCTGGTGGCGGGATGCTGCTCGTCCGCTCGCGCGGCTTTGCCGACGTGACGCATGACCTTTCGGCCACGGGCATGAACTCGGTACGCATTGTGTTGCAGCCGGCCAGTTTTGCCGACTCCATCGTGGTCACTGCGGACCGTGGTGAAACGCGCCTGCCGAGTGCGGCCAGCGCAACGGTCATTTCGTCGGCCGAACTGGCCAATACCGCCGGTGGTGCGCTCGACGATATGCTGAGACAGACCCCGGGTTTCACGCTGTTTCGCCGCTCATCTTCCCGGACGGCCAATCCGACAACGCAGGGGGTTACGCTGCGCGGAGTGTCGGGGTCTGGCGCCAGCCGTACGCTCGTGCTCGCCGACGGCGTGCCGCTCAACGACCCGTTCGGGAGCTGGGTGTACTGGAATCGGGTGCCGATGGCTGCTATCGATCGTGTGGAAGTCGTGCGCGGTGGGGCCGGCGATCTCTACGGACCCGACGCGCTCGGAGGCGTCATTCAGCTCCTCACCTTCTCTCCGACGCGGCCGCGCCTCCGCGCCTCACTCGAAGGCGCGTCACATGCCACCCGTCGGGCGTCGCTCTTTGGCGGCACGAGGCTTGGCGGTTGGACCGCGACTGCCGCAGGCGAATGGCTTGGCACCGACGGCGTGCTGACGATAGGTCCCGAATCGGCCGGCGTCGTGGATACTCGCGCTGACAGCGACTACAAGACTGGCTTTGTCAGCGTCGGCACTCAGCGAGACACGTGGCGTGCGTCAGTGCGGCTGAGCGCCTATGACGAAGCCCGCGGTAACGGCACGCCCGCGCAGGTGAATGCCACCGCGTGGCGTCAGCTGTCCAGCGAAGTTGGCGGCATCGTCGGTGGAGGAGCCTGGCAGGCGAACATCTCCGGAGGCAGCCAGGAATACTTTCAAACGTTTTCGGCGGTGGCTGGGGGGAGGGCGACCGAGCGGCTGACGACCGAACAGTGGACTCCCAGTGACTTCGTCACGGCGAGTGGGCAGTGGAGCCGCGGAGTCGGCCGCCATACGGTGATGGTTGGCGCCGAAACCCATCGCACCGAAGCCACCGTGGACGAGTATCGTTTTGCGCTGGTCTCCGGGGTCAACACGCGGTCGGATCTTTTTGTCGTCGGTGGCATCGAGACCAACACCGCCCTGTACGCCCGCGTGGGGATCGCGGCCAGCGATCGGGCTACCATCTCGGTTGGTCTGCGTGGCGACACGTGGAAAACCGATCCGCGGGCCGACGCCGACCCGGTGAAGGAGGCCTCATTTATCAGCCCTCGTGTTGGGGTCGGCTACCGTCTCGGCGCCTTCACCCTGCAAGGGGCCATATACCGTGCCCATCGCACCCCGACGCTCAACGAGCTCTATCGTGGTTTCCGCGTCGGCGCCATTCTGACGAATCCGAACGCGCAACTCGAACCAGAACAAATGACGGGCTTCGAGGGTGGGGCGTTGTACTCACGCGGCGCAGTGTCGCTACGCGTCACCGCATTCGCGAACACACTGGAAGCCGCGATCGCGAACTTCACCCTCTCGCCGACGCTTCGCGAGCGGCGCAATTCGGATGAGATCCGCGCTACTGGAGCGGAGATCGAAGCCGACTTCAGACTTCATCCCACGCTGGCGGTTAATGCCCAGACAACGGTGACCTCGAGCCATTTTCGCGGTTCGATTGCGACGCCGACGCTCGAAGGCAATCGCGTGCCGCAGGTGCCGCGCGTGCAGTTTGGCGCGGGCATCACATGGTCGTCGGAATGGCTGACACTGGCGACCCAGGTGCGGGGCAGCGGCAGCCAGTTCGACGATGACCTGAATAATCCGGATTTCGAACTCGACCCTTACGCGATCGTTGATATCAACATCTCGCGCAAGATCGCGCGGTCGGTGCACGGGTTCTTCTCCGTGGAAAACCTCCTCGACAAGGATTACGACACTGGACGGACGCCGCTTCGCACCATCGGCTGGCCGCGCACCGTGCGCGCCGGAATCCGGGTAGCGCTGCCCTAGGGAAGTTCAAAGTTCAAAGTTGCCTTGGATTAATATCCAGATCAGCGGAACACAGGTCACGGGCACGCGGGTCGGAGTCGACTCGGAAAAAGACTCGGAAAAGACTCGGAAAGAATTGTGAAGCCATGAAACACATCACGATCGCAGCTGCCGCGTGGGTAGTCACGTTATTGACGGTCACGACGCTCGCACAAACGCCTCCCAGGCCGGCGACCCCGCCGAGGCCGGCCACCCCGGCCAAGCCGGTCACCCCGCCGAAGCTGCCAACTCCGACGACGCCGTCAATCCCGAGCAAGCCGGACTCTCCGAGCAAGTCGGCAGCCGCGACCAAGTCGGTCAACCAGGGCGTCTATACCGCCGCACAGGCCGATCGCGGGGCGACCGTGTTCAAGTCGACGTGCACGGCGTGCCACGACACGGCGCGCTTCACCGGTCCCGACTTCTTGGGGAACTGGACCGGCAAACCTCTTCACGACCTCTTTGATCTCGTTCACACGACGATGCCCGAGGACAATCCTGGCAGCCTGCAGCCCCAGCAGTATGCGGATATTCTTGCGATGTTTTTACGGCTCAATGAGTATCCGGTCGGGTCGGACGAACTGAAAGGCACGCCCGAAGCCATGAAAGCCATCAACTTCGACAAAAGAGCGAAATGAGCCGTCGGTCATCCGTGATCAGGTCGGCGGGCTTGGTCGCTGCCGTCGGCGCGCCGGCGGCGATGGTTCGCTGCGCGTGCTATCGCTTTGGCGGTAGCAGTGCCTTGGGAAACTTGGCGAAGACCGTG
>JACCSI010000441.1 GCA_013813075.1 Acidobacteriota bacterium
GGCCAGACGCCGTCGCGCGCGCGGTCAGCGCAACGGCGGTACGGGGGGGGCCCGCCAAAAACGCTTGGCCATCACGACCCGAAGATCGCGGCGCAGGCCGCACTGCTGTTCGAACGCGACCAATTGAACGTGAGCGTCGGATAAGTCGCGAGGCACTGTCTCGCAAAACCCGCATCGTTCGTAAAAGGGTCTGTTCCACGGCACGTGTCGAAATGTAGAGCGTCACGGCCGCGAAGCCCGCGCCCTCGGCCCAGTCGCACACCGTCTCCAGCAAGTGCGTGCCGAGCCCTTGCCGCCCATGCGAGCGACGCACCGCCAGCTCGTCGAGATGGGCAAAGCCGCCCAGTTCTCCAGCCATGGCGAAGCCAATTGGCACATCGCCGGCAGAAACGGCAACCCAGAGCCGGCGCCCGCGGCACGCTTGCTCGAGGCTTTGCTCAGAGGACACCCGCGTCAGCGCCTCGCGAGTCAAGCCGGCCTCTAACAGAGCGTCGAGGAACAGCGCGTCGGCATCGCGTTCGATCGACGGCAGCGCGGCGATATCCTGCGCGGTGGCCAGCCGGATCACCCCAGCCTGCACCGATCCGGGCGCCCCCGATCCCTGATCCTTGTATAGTTCCTTCGTCATGCCCGAAACACACGAAATGCTGCCGCATTTTATCGGCGGACGGTGGACCTCATCCTCCGCCACCGAGTTCGTTCCCGTCCACAACCCTGCCCGCGGCGAAGTCATTGCCAGAACCCCGCTGGCGCCTAAGAGCGAAGTCGACGCGGCAGTGCAGGCCGCCGCCGCCGCGTTCCCCGAGTGGTGCGACACGCCGCCCGTCGCACGCGCGCAGACGATGTTCAAGTTCAAACAGTTGCTGGAAGACCACTTCGAGGAAATCGCACGAATCGTGACGACCGAACACGGCAAGACGCTCGACGAATCGCGCGGCAGCCTGCGCCGTGGCATCGAATGCGTCGAGGTGGCATGCGGCGCGCCCTCGATGCTGATGGGTTACGGCCTCGAAAATGTCGGCCGCAACATCGATTGCAGCGTGATGCGCCAGCCGATCGGCGTGTGTGCGGCCATCTCGCCGTTCAACTTCCCCGCGATGGTACCGCTGTGGTTTCTGCCCTTCGCCATCGTCAGCGGCAACACCTTCATCCTCAAGCCGTCTGAGCAGGTGCCGCTGTCGCAGAAGCGGATGTTCGAGCTGCTCGAGAGGTGCGACCTTCCGCCCGGCGTGGTCAATCTCGTTCATGGAGGAAAAGCTGTCGTCGAGGCGATTTGCGATCACCCGGGCATTCGCGCGGTCTCATTCGTGGGCTCGACGCCGATTGCGCGGTTGGTCTATCAGCGGGCCACCCACGCCGGCAAACGCGTGCAGGCACTTGGCGGCGCGAAAAACTTCATCGTCGTCATGCCGGACGCCGACTTTGAAAAGAGTATGCCAGTTATCACCGAATCGTTCTACGGCTGCGCCGGGGAACGCTGCCTCGCCGGCAGCGTCCTGCTGCCGGTCGGTGACGCGCACAAGACGACACGGGAGATGCTGATCGAGGCGGCGAAGTCGCTGAAGGTCGGCGACGGACTCGACGACAACGTGACCATGGGACCGGTGATCAGCGCGAAGCATCGCGAGCGCGTGCTGGGATTCGTGGAGCAGGGGGGGAAAGAAGGGGCCAAGCTTGCGCTGGATGGCCGCCCCCTCAAGGTCGACGATCGTCCCAACGGGTTCTTCCTCGGCCCCACGGTCTTTGACGAGGTGTCGCCGAGCATGGTCATCGGCACCGAGGAGATCTTTGGCCCCGTCGCGGGACTGCACCGGGTGAAGACGCTGGACGACGCGATCGCGGTGATGGACGCGCATCCGAACGCCAATGCGACGTCGATTTTCACGACCAGCGGCAAGGCGGCGCGTGAGTTCGCACACAAAGCCACGGCGTCGATGGTGGGGGTGAATATCGGTGTCGCCGCACCGATGTCGTACTTCCCGTTTGGCGGCGCACGCGATAGTTTTTTTGGCGATCTGAAGGTGCATGGTCGCGACGCCTTCCAGTTCTACACCGATGGCAAGGTGACCATTTCGCGCTGGTTCTGAGTCGACCGCATGCTCATGCTTCACAACGCTGATTCAGGCGGCTTCGCGACTTTCGTGCTCGTCGTGTCAAACCTATGAGCGTCCTAATCAAGAACGGCACCATCGTCAACTCGAGCGACCTCTATCGTGGTGACGTGTACATCGAGAGCGACAAGGTCACGACGATCGGGACGAATTTGACGATGGCGGCGGATGTCACGATCGATGCGGCCGGTCGCTACGTGCTGCCTGGCGGTATCGACGTGCACACGCATCTCGACATGCCGTTTGGTGGATCGACCTCTGCCGACGACTTCGCGACGGGCACGACCGCCGCGGCGTTTGGCGGTACCACGTCGATTGTGGACTTCGCCATCCAGTACAGGGGCCAGACCCTGCAGCAAGCGCTCGATACGTGGCGCGCCAAGGCGGAGGGCAAGGCCGTTATCGATTACGGCTTTCACATGATCATCACGGAGCTCACCGACGAGGTCGAGAACGAAATGGACTCGATGGTCGAGCAGGGTGTGACGTCGTTCAAGCTGTTCATGGCCTACCCCGGCGTGTTCATGCTGGATGACGCGTCGATCTTTCGCGCCATGCTGCGCACAGGAAAGAACGGCGGGACGATTTGCATGCACGCCGAAAACGGCGGCGTCATCGACGTGCTCGTGAAGAAGGCGCTGGCCGAAGGCAAGACGGCGCCGAAATACCACGCGCTCACGCGACCGGCTCGGGCTGAAGGTGAAGCCACTCATCGCGCCATCGCACTTGCCGAAATGGCCGATGTGCCGGTCTACATCGTCCACCTCTCGGCCGCCGAAGCACTTGCAATGGTGACCGAAGCGCGCGATCGCGGGCTGCCGGCGTATGCGGAAACGTGTCCGCAGTACCTGTTTCTCTCCTACGACAACTACGAAGAGCCGGGTTTCGAGGGAGCGAAGTACGTGATGAGTCCGCCGTTGCGGCCGAAGGAGACGCAAGACCAGCTGTGGCGCGGCCTTGCGGGCAACGACTTGCAGGCCATTTCGACAGACCACTGCCCGTTCTGCATGAAGGAACAGAAGGCGTTGGGTCACGGCGACTTCTCGAAGATTCCGAATGGCGCGCCCGGGATTGAAACACGGATGGCGCTGGTATACGACGGTGGCGTGCGCCAGGGGCGGATTTCGCTCAATCGCTGGGTGGAGTTGACGTCGGCGTCACCGGCCAAGATCTTCGGGCTGTTCCCGCGCAAAGGCACAATCGCCCCAGGCTCGGATGCCGACATCGTCATTTTCAATCCCGACAGGACACAGACGTTGTCGGTGAAGACTCTGCACATGAACGTCGACTACAACCCCTATGAAGGGCGCGTCGTGCAGGGCGTCAGCGAAACTGTCCTCTCGCGCGGAAAAGTCGTGATCGAAAACGACAAGTTTGTGGGCCGCCGCGGTGCGGGCACATTTCTCAAACGCGACGCGAGGAGCTAGGCCGGCCCCATGACAGGCGATCAAATCGTTGCCCTTTCGCGAAAGCACACCATTTACGAATGGTCGGCGCAGTCGAAAGTCGATCCCATTCCCGTCGCGCGCGCGAAGGGGATCTATTTCTGGACGCCCGAAGATAAGCGCTTCATCGACTTCAACAGCCAGTTGATGTGCGTCAATATCGGCCACGGCGACGAGCGCGTCATCCGTGCCATCCAGGATCAAGCCGCGGTGCTCGCGTACGCGAACCCGTTCATGGCGACGGAGGTTCGCGGCAGGCTGGGCGAGAAGCTGGCCGAGATCACGCCCGGAGACATCGACTCGTTTTTCTTCACGAACGGTGGCGCCGAGGCCAATGAGAACGCCATCAAGGTGGCGCGCTGGTTTACCGGCCGTCAGAAGATTCTTGCCTTCTACCGCTCGTATCACGGCGGCACGGCCGGCGCGATCTCGCTCACCGGCGACCCGCGACGCTGGGCGGCCGAGCCCGGCATCCCGGGGGTCATTCACCTCGTCAACCCCTATCACGGCATCCAGCGCGGGTGGGACACGGCGGACGCCGCGCTCGCGCATCTCGAGGAGACCATCCAACTCGAAGGACCTGGCACGATTGCGGCGTTCATCCTCGAGCCGGTCGTCGGAACCAACGGGATCCTGGTGCCGCCCGACGGCTACATCCAGGGCGTTCGGCGGATTTGCGACAAGTACGGCATCGTGATGATTGCCGACGAAGTGATGGCCGGGTTTGGACGGACCGGCAAATGGTTCTCCGTCGATCACTGGAGCGTTGTCCCCGACATCATCACCATGGCGAAAGGGCTCACCGCCGCCTATGTGCAACTCGGCGCGGTCGGCATGCGACGCAAAATCGCCGAACACTTCAAAGACAACGTGTTCGCCGGCGGCCTCACCTACAACAGTCACCCGCTGGCGTGCGCC
>JACCSI010000453.1 GCA_013813075.1 Acidobacteriota bacterium
GCCGACAGCCGGGATCGCCCGGATGAAACGGGTCGCACGGGGTGTACTTATTGGGCACGCAACGTCACCGCAGGATCCACCTGCGCAGCCTTCCGGGCCGGAATGACGCACGCGACGAGCGCCGAACCGCCGATGATGACAAACACCACGGCAAACGTCGTCAGGTCTCGTGGTGATGTGCCGTAGAGCATCGATTCGACGACGCGGCCCGCAGCCAGGCTGAGCAGCAGGCCCGTGACCAACCCGAATACCGCCGGCCGCATGCCCTGATTCACGACCAGACGGCTGATGTCGCCCGCGGCAGCGCCAAGCGCGACGCGGACCCCGATTTCGCGTTGGCGTTGACTGACCAGATAACTGAGCGCCCCGAATAAACCCACAACTGCCAGAATCAGCGCCGTCGCGGCAAACGCCGCCAGGAGCACGAGCGTGAAACGGCGCGTGGCCATCGACTCGGCCACGATCGAGTCGTAGGTCTGCATCTTCGTCACCGGCTGAAGGGGGTCGATGGCGCGGACGTGGTCCCGCACGGCCAAGGCAACCGACAGCGGGTCGAAACCCGCAGCGAGGCGCACGACGATCGCCAGGGCCGGTTCCGGATAATGGGCCTGTGCGTGCGGGACGTAGACCTGCAGCGTCGCCGGCAGGTGGAGCCCGTAGTGCCGAACGTCGCCGACCACCCCGACGATGGTGCGCATCGGATTATCGGTGCCGCCCGCCACACGGATCCGCCGGCCGATCACCTCTTCGCCGGGCCACAGGTCCGCGGCCATCTTCTCGCCGACGACGGCGACCGGCGGCGCGCCCGTGCCGTCACGCTCGTCGAGCAATCGCCCACCGAGCAGCGGTATCCGCATCGTCTCAAAGTAGCCGGGCCGCACCGTGTAACGATCCGCGTCCGGTGCCGCCGCGGGGTTGTTGGAGGGACGGCCATCGATGGTGATGCCGGCGCGGTCGCGATTGTCGGTCAACGGCAACTGTGTCGCGGCGCTGACGTTGGTCACACCGGGCAGGGCGCGCAGACGACTGGTCAGATCGTCGTAGAACCGCGTGATGCCAGGCATGTCGGCGTAGGCCTGGCCGCTCAAGTCCATCTGCAGCGTCAGCGCGCCGCCGGCGTTGAAACCGGCGTCCACCGTCAGCAGGCGCAAGAAGCTGCGCACGAGTAATCCGGATCCGATCAGCAGCAGGGTGGAGAGTGTGACATTGACGGTGATGAGTGCCGCGCGATATCGCCACGCCCCGGGGCCCGCCGTGGTCCGGCGCCCGGCGACGTTCTCGACATCGCGGCGTGCGATCAGCATCCGCGCGGGAGCCATGCCGAACAGCACGCCGGTCGCAAGGCTGATGAGAACCGCATACCCCAGCACGCGGGCGTTGACGGTCACTTCGTTGAGCCGCGGAATGGCAGCGGGACCGTTGGCGGTGAGCACCGCCGTACCCCACCACGCCAGCAGCGCACCGGCCGCGCCACCAATCGCGGCGAGCACGATCGCTTCGGTCATCAACTGCCGCAGCATGCGGGCGGGCGACACGCCGAGGGCGCGACGGATGGCAATCTCCTCCTCGCGCTCGCTCGCTCGGATGAGCAGCAGGTTGGCGATGTTGGCACAGGCCATCAGCAGCAGCAGCCCGACGGCGCCCCACAGCAGGAAGAGCGCAGACTTGATCGGCCCCAGGAAGTCATCGCGAATCGGTGTAACGACTGCGCGGGGCTGTGAATAGTCGGTTGGGAATCGCCCGCTGAGGGACTGATAGATGCGCGTGAGGTCGGCCTCGGCCTGTTCCACCGAGGTGCCGTTCCTGAGGCGGCCCACCACGTGAATGTGGCGGCACGTGCGGCACGCCTGCGGCAGTTGCGCGGCATAGCCAAGCGGCGTCCACAGCTCCGCCTCGGGAAACTCCCGGGTCGTCACCAACTCAGTCAGCCGTGCCGGCATCACGCCGGCGATGGTGTAGACGACTTGATTGATCGTGACCGGCCTGCCGAGCACGGTCGCATCGGCGTCGAAGCGACGACGCCAGAGTGCGTCGCTGATGAGGGCGATGCGGCGGCGCTCCGGATGGTCTTCGGATGGCTCGAAGTCGCGGCCGATGGCCGGCGCGAGGCCCAGTGTGCGGAAGTACTCCCACGTCACGCGGGCGCCGACAACACGTTCCGCGTCCTTGCCGTCGCCGGCGAGAATGGCCGACCAGCCGGCATACGCTGCGATCGAGTGGAACGAGGTGTTCTCCGCGCGCAGCGCCTCGAACGAGAAATAGCCGGTCGTGCCCGGGTCCTGGTCCGGTTCGTCCTCCTGGACAAGGGCGAGGCGCTCGGCCTCGGGATACGGCAGCGGCGCAAACAGGACGCCGTTGACGACCGAGAAGATCGCCGTGTTGGCGCCAATCCCAAGCGCCAGCGTCAGCGTCGCCACGAGCGTCAACGCGGGGTCGCGCGCGAGCATGCGCATCGTGTACGCGAGATCGCGACGCAGGACGTCCCAGTGCTCGGCCGGCGCGGTGCGGAAGATATCGGCGATCGTGCCCAGCCACAAGCGCGTCACGCTGACCGGCCCGTGCGCGTCGCGGCGCTCGGCGCGGAATGTGGCAGCAATGTCGCGCTCGTAATCGCCGCGAAACTCCGCCGGCAGCAGTCGCATCAACCCGCGAAACAGACGATCGGACAATTTCATATCACACTCGCTGGTGGCGGGACGCCTTGCCGTGTCGCGACGCCTTGCCGTGTCGCGACG